>DASWSZ010000085.1:0-18304 GCA_036402395.1 Methylophilus sp. | reverse complement strand
ATCATCGTTATTGTGTTGTTTTAACGCATAACCGTAAGCCGCTAAGTAGTTCCAACGTGCGCCGCCTGAGATTTTAGGGTTAGGTGTAATCACCGACACGCCCGGCTTTACTAAATCATTCCAGTCCTTAATCCCTTTAGGATTGCCTTTGCGCACCAACAATACAATCGTTGAGGTATAAGGCGAACTATTGTGTGGCAGACGTTTTTGCCAATCTTTAGGGTTGAGCTTGCCTTTCGCGCTGATCTCGTCAATGTCGTACGACAAAGCCAAGGTCACCACATCCGCAGGTAAACCATCAATCACAGCCCGTGCCTGTTTGCCAGAGCCGCCGTGCGATTGTTTTACGGTGACGTTGTCGCCAGTTTTGGCTTTCCAGTGTTTAGCAAACGCTGCGTTGTAATCCACATACAATTCACGCGTGGGGTCGTAAGAGACATTCAGTAAGGTAATGTCGGCTGCCCAGCTGCTCAATGGCACTAATAGGGCGCTGATGAGTAGGGTATTTTTTAAAATAGTCAATGTGTGTGTCATGGTCAGTCTTTCTAATTCTGTTGATTAAAAACCTAATAAAGTCAGCTCGGTATAGAAAAAATCTGAGCTATCGCTGCGCGTGGGTTCGTTATTGTTGCTAGGAATTTTAACGGCGCTTTTGACGAAGTCACCCGCCCAAAAATGCGCATAGCCTAGGTTAAGTGAAGCATATTGGTTGAGCGGAAAGCGCACACGCAAGTCGTACTCTTTGCCTAAATCCTTGCCGCTATTGCCCGTGCGGTCGCGCAAGTTGCCGCCTGCATTCCATCGGTCGCTTGCACTGTCTAAGCGATACCAACTAAAGCCAGTATCCACTTTGACGTTTTGCAGGTAGGGCACGATAGGGTCAAACTCTAAGCGCAGCTTGGGTGTGCGGATATTTTCCATTTGAATATAGTCGTCATTAGACCAAGGCCGTGCAAAGCCGAATAAGCGGTCAAAACGCTGGTTGCTGCTTCTATCATAAGCTGCGACCGGTGTTGCATCGTCACCCGTAGCTACGCCATAGAAGGCACTCAAACGTGGTTTCCAAGGATGCGTAAAGGTATAGCCAATTTCAGCGTTATAAGCATGCGCTTCATGGTCTACGTTGATGTAGCCGCGCGCATTGCTTAAGAAACGGTCTTGATTACCCCATTGCTTCACATAGCTGGCGTCATAATCAAATTGCGTATTGGGCACAGACCCATATACGCGTAAGCCGCCGGTATGGATGGTGCGATCAATTTTTGCTTGATTTAATGCAGCGCCCGCCAAACGTAAGCCATTGGCGTCATACTTCACTTCATCACCGTCTTGCTTAAGTAATAGGTAATACGGCTCAAACGTGACGTAATCGGATAAACCACGCCAATCGCCAATCACGCCATAAAAATCTTGCGCATTATCGACTTCATCCAGCCTAGTGGTAAAGCGTTGTACTGGCTTTACTGCAAATAACTCCAACTGCCAATCATTTTTTTTATCGCCCACTTGCGCACGCACACCTTGAAACGTATTGGTGGTGTTGCGCCATTCGTTACGGGCAATTAAGCGGCGGTCTATGGCTTCCCACGCATGGCGGCCAGCGCGTACCCAAATCGGCCTGTCATTACCTAAATCATCCTTGCCTAAAAAGCTTTGTTTAAAATTAAGCTCTAAATAGCCTTGCAAAATATCGGCTTGATTGATGTCACGCGTATCAAACTCACGCGTGTAATCGCTATGGTTGCGGCGAGAATCTTGTACTTCTATCGCTAATCTGAGTGGGTCTAAGATATTTTTAATGCCGACATAAGCGCGTGTACGCAACAGTAATGGCTCATCAATATTTTCATCGGTGCGGCGAAAGTCGTTATCGCGGTGTTCAAAACGTGCGCGATATTCCAGCCCTAAATCCAGCCAATCCACATCCGCAAACGCATCGTAATCTTTCAACCAAGTTTTATTGGCTTGCTTCACATAGCGCGGCGGGTCGGTTTCTTTTTGTGTGCCATAGCTTTTACGTTCTACGTAATAACCGTTGGTGGCTTTTTTGGCGGCTTTTTCTTCGGCGGCAATTTCGGCCAAACGCGCTTTGACTTTAGCTTGCAGCGCCGCATCTTCTGCGGATGTTTCTGTAGTTGCCTCCGCCAACACAGTAGGTTGAAGTGCGTCAATGGCGTTGTTTTCAGCGGCTAAAATCTGTGATGAATTCAATAGCAACCCTGACAGTGCTAAAGCGGTGGTAATTTTTTTGTAATGCATGGCTTAATTCCTTCTTCTAATTTCTAGTGTAGTGTCGTCTTGCTTCCAGCGGTCTGGTCAGGGTGTTTAAAAATAAAGGGTGGTGTATGGATACCTAGCGCCAAATGATGGCTGGCGACTATTTCTTTAGGGCAGACGGCTTAGCCTCAAAGCGCACTTTTTCTCTGCGCTCAATCTGCGTCACGCGACCATCATGCACGGTAATTTCAATCGAGCCAAAGCCGCTTTGTTGTTGTACTAGGGTAATGGCTTCTACAATTTTTGCAAAAACTGCTTGTTCAGATTCTGCTGTATTTAATGTGGATATATGCATGATGGGTGCCTGCAATAAAGGAATGCCTGCACTTTAGCAAAGGCATTTAATAATTAAAAATACTTTATTGTAATATCTATATAACTATTAGTTTTAATTAGGCCTTGAATGACGATGACAGCTCACGTTCTTACAGGCCGTGTAATCAAAAGCCTGCATAGGCTGACTGGCTAGTGATTGACGCACTGCGCTGAAATGTAGCGCTGTGATTGCCATGTGCAGCACTGGTGCATGGCATGCACTTAAAGTGTGCACTCACCTCTATTATTACTATTCCCAATCAAAAATTTATCCACTGCGCTTGGTTGCTCATTGGCTTAACCATAAGGCTTCTAGCCATGTTCAGTCAGCTTAATCTAAGTTGGAATGCTATTTGCTGTATTGATAATTAAGCAATATTCAATTTACCGATTTAAGTCGTTGATAAAGATGCGGTACAGACAGGAAGGCACGATGATGAACTCCACTTTAAAGTCTTTATTCACATTGCTACTGGTGTTGGGTACAGCCAATCATGCATGGGCAACACCAACGAGCGACCTTGTTAGCCAACTGAGCAACAGTGTGTTGAGAGTTAAAGTCAAACTGCCGAATGGAAAAGAAGGCTTGGGCTCAGCCGTGGTGGTCGCGAAAAACGAAGTGATTACCAACTGCCATGTGGTTACCAATGCCACCGATGTCACCGTCATTGTGAATGGCGAGCCGCACCAAGCGACCGCCATCAAAGCTGATTGGCATCACGATTTGTGTATGTTGACTGTAGAAAACTTGAGTGTTGCCGCAGTGAACATGCGCGCCAGCAAAGCCTTGCAATACGAAGAGTCTATCTTCACCATTGGTTATCCAGATGAAACCAAATCCCCAGTGACTACCTATGGTGCGGTAAAAGGTCTGTTCCCGCTGGACGACAGCGTGATTATTCGCGCGTCTAGCACGTTTAGATTAGGCGCCAGTGGCGGCGGTGCATTCGATGATGTCGGTAATTTAATTGGCATCATTACTTTAAAAAGCCGCGGTGAGCTAGCGCATTACTTCTATATGCCGGTAGAGTGGGTACAAGCCCTAATGACTAAACCAGCCCTAGCCTTGGGTGTGGAAAGTAAACAGCCTTTTTGGGCCATGGCTGTGCAACAACGACCTTACTTTATGCGCGTGGTACAACCCTATGTGACGCAACAATGGGGCGCGTTATTAAAAGTAGCCACGCAATGGGTGCAATCTGAACCTAACACGGCTGAATCTTGGTTTTATTTAGCAACTGCAGAATATGCCACTCAAGACTATGTGCAGGCGGAAACGCATTTTAGAAAAGTGTTAGCGCTCAATAGCCAACACGTGCAAGCCTTGGATTATTTAACTAAGTTAGGAGCACAGTCTGCACAAGCCGATAACAGCCCAGCAAGAATGGCCATGCTAGATTAGTGACTATCGCTATCTGTTATTTGACGCGCATGTTGCACAGGTGTAATGGCAGTATTCAGTGCTTTTAAATGTCGATACAACATGCGTGTTTCTAGTAAATTCCATACGCGCAACATGGCTTCCATGGTATCAAACGGCTTGGTTAAAAAGTCTTTGGCGCCCAATGCCAGCGCTTTGCGTTTAGCCGCAATGGTGGCATCTGCCGTCAGCACCAGTACTGGTAAATATTCATCTTTGGGAATATGCCGCGACAGCATTTCTAGCACAGCGTAGCCATCCAGCTCCGGCATCATTAAATCCAGCAAGATTAGATCTGGCGCAAACGCTTTAAACAAATCTAGGGCGCGGGTAGATTCGGCGGTGCTGATGACTTGATGAAAGCCTTCTCGCGCCAGTAAATCTTCTAGTAGCCTTAAGTTTGCTTCCGCATCATCAATCACTAAAATCTTGGCATTTAATATATCTGCTTCATTCATTTTGCGTGTGTTTTCTATCTAGGTGGTTAAGCTTCAATCAGCTCTCTTACTTTTTTGGTAAAGAGCGCGACGTCTAAAGGTTTGGTCATATAATACGCCACCCCAGCTGCGCTCAGGCGCTCTATGGTTTCTGGCAGGGCATCTGCACTTAATATCATAATCGGTGTATGTTGATGTTTGGCGTCCGCTTGAATAAAGCTGACCAAACTTTCACCTGAGCCATCGGGTAAATCTAAATCTATCAGCAATAGCGAGGGCGACACTTCACGTAGGTATGCCTTTGCGTCCTTGATGGTGGTGACGCAGTGTATCCTTAAATCTTGTTGGCGCTGAATAATGGCTTCCACCAGCGCGCGGTTGCTCATATTGTCTTCTACATACAGAATAGCGCGTTTGTTGCTGAGTGATACCGGTTTTTTACGTTGCGCAGCTTGCACCGAGTGATGCTGCTCTATGCTGGGCTGGCAAGCGCTGATTTCTACCCAGAATATGCTTTGATGTTTGGCTACATGAATACTGCCGTGCATGGCCAACATAATTTGTTTGGACAGTGCCAAGCCCAGTCCAGTCCCTTCTACTTTGGTATGCTCAGCGCCTAATCGGTCAAACGGCGTAAATAGTCGCTCTTTGACTGCGTCGTCTATGCCTGGGCCTTCATCTTGCACTGCAATCACAATCATGTCACGGCGGCGATAAGCGCGCAAAGTCACTACCGCGCTGACTGGTCCATATTTCAGTGCGTTAGACAATAAATTAAGCACTACCTGTAATAACTTTTGCCGGTTGGCCAGCGCCCATAAGTCTGGTGCAATTTCCGTTTTAATTTCAATGTCGCGGATTTTTCCTATCGGCGAAATGTAGTGCTGGGCTTCTTCAAGCAATTCCTGCACAGAAGTCGGTGCCAGCTCTAAGGAAATCTCACCCGATTCTATTCTAGCGATTTCCAGCACTTCGTTGATGAGTTTGAGCAAATGCTGCCCGGCGCCCAAGATGAGTGATACGCTATCGCGTTGCTTACCTGTGGTTAAATCTTGCTCTAATAGTTGCGCAAAGCCTAAGATGGCATTGAGCGGCGTGCGCAGTTCATGGCTGGTTCTAGATAAAAACATGCTTTTAGAGGCACTGGCCTCTTCCGCCTCTTTTCTCGCTTGAATCGAGTCATTGATGTTTTTAGCCAGCAATTGCGAGGCATGATCTAACTCATCAGACAATTGCCCGAGTTCATCTCGGCTGCTAGACGGTAAATCTAGTTTCTCTGCTTTAGCAAGATGCGCGGCCGAGTCTCTTAACAAGCGCACGCGTTTAACGATGGTGCGCGAGAATATCCACACTGCCATTAACGAGCCGATGATGCCAGCCACCGCCGCAATCAACGTGATCACAATATGGCGTTGGCGTTGCTCAATCACATCTTGCTGGTCTTTAGCTACTAGAATGGCTTCTTCTGCGTTTAGGCGTTCAATTTCATAGCGCAGCTTATCCAGCGTGCTCACTTGCGATTTAAATTTTGCAATTAAATCCTCTGAGGCAATGTCTAGCTCGTATTCAGAGAGCACTCTCAAATCATGCAGGTTTTGTACGGCCAGTGGTTTGATTTTGCTGAGGCGTTTTTTTTGTCCCGCATTGTCAAGCTGCACTTCTAGGTCGGCCAAGATAGCTGGCAAATTATTTTCTACTTGAAAGAAAATATCTAAAAAGTGTTTATCGCCGGTGAGCAAATAATCTCGTACCCCGGTTGAGGCCTCAATGAGCAGAGTATGCACTTTTTGAATATCACGCTGATTTTGCAGCGCTAACCGCAGTTTGTTTTCCAGCAGCGTCGATTCTTGCTCTCGAATATACAAAGAACCTAGCGACGCCAGCAACACCATGAGCGGCAGGGCAATGACGTAAACGCCTTTGACGCCCAGTGGTAAATCTTGCCACGCTTGCGCAATCCAAGCGATGGGCCGAAAAGTGTAGCGCTGATTAAGGTCTTGATGCGGTGTGGTCATATGTCACATTGTAGGTTTAAGATTTATAGCCAAGTTCTACCGCTTTCACCGCAGCTTGGGTTCTGTCTTTAACGCCCAGTTTATTCAGTACGCGTTCCACATGAATTTTAGCGGTACCAGCGGCGATGCCCAACTTTTCGCCCAACTGATTATTGCTTAAGCCGGCAGGTAACAGTGCAAATATTTCACGCTCCCTAGGCGTTAAGGATTCTAAAATAGACAGGTCTACTTCGCTGCGTACGGGCCCTTGATGTTGCGAGATGGCCAAGCCTAATAAGCCCGTCAGCGCTTGCAGCGTTTCAATTTCTGCCGACGACAAGGTCAGCGCTTTGCCCGAGACCGCAATAATGCCCTTGCCGTGTTGACCCAGCGCGATTGGCATCAGACATTCATGATGCTGATTATCGCCATGCGTCCATAATTGCGTTTGCTTGTGTTGGTACAAAGCAAAACGCACAGGATTTTTCAACATCTGCGCCAAGATACCCATCATAGGGATTCTTGCACCCACCGGCAAGGTTTGTCCTACTTGATTAAACACTACCAATTTCCCCGAATTTTCGATGGCCAGCAAGGCATGTTGCGCCGCCAGTAAACTGCATAAGGCTTGCAGTAGGCTAGCACAGACAGTGCTATTCCAGCCATGCTCAAATAGCTGCTGCCCCAAACTCAGGTATAGCCGAATATGTGCATCATTGGCCTGAATTTGCTTCAGGCTCTCTCTCAGCGCGCGTGCGCTAGTCGGTTGCGCAGTGTGCTGCGCACTATCATCTTGTGTGAGTTCAGTGGCTGGGGTCGGTTCGCTTGGCATATGCCGAATAGTATATACCGTTCTACCTATAATGGTAGATTTTTAGTGGACGCAAGCCGTGCATAATGCATTCCATCGAGAAAGCAATAAACACTTGAATACAAAAGTAGCAATGATTAACTTAACTATAGAGGATACAAAAAATGAACAGTTTAAATTTAGCAGTCATCGTTTCAGCCGCAGCTTTATTAGTGTCTGGTTTAGCCAGTGCCGCAGATGCGCACAATCCAAATATGCACAATCAAAATTTCGCTAAACGTCCATATGCGCAACCACTGCCTGAAAGTGCTTATCAAAAAGCCGATACCTTTGAAGGCGCGACTTTGGTGCGTGGTGAAGTGAGCGAAGACGGCAATGCGACAGAACACAAACAGCAAGCACAGCGTTTGAACAATTTGTCAAAACGCCCATATTAATTAATTCAATATTAAAGGAAATCATCATGAAAAGTGTAAATTTAGCCGTTATCGTTTCAGCTGCCGCTATGTTGTTATCTGGCTTGGCTCAAGCTGAAGACGCTTACCAAAAAAGTGTGCGTAATCAAAACTTGGTGTCTAAACGCCCATATGCCCAACCATTGCCAGAAAGTGCTTATCAAAAAGCCGATACCTTTGAAGGTGCGACCTTGGTGCGTGGTGAAGTGAGCGAAGACGCCAATGCGACAGACCACAAACAGCAAGCACAGCGTTTGAACAATTTGTCTAAACGCCCATACTAAGTCATCAACATCAGGAGATGAGCATGAAAAGTATCAATATGATAGTGGCAACAACCATGGCTTTATTGCTAACCACGGGGCTAACACAAGCGGCAGATGAGACTAACCAAAACATCATCAACCACAACTTGTCTAAACGTCCTTACCAAGAGGCGCCTGCTGCCGCAACATTGAATAAGGCAGACGAGTGGGAAGGTGCTACTTTAATTAAAGAAGAGGCTACTGAAAAACAAGCCGGACCTACGCAATACCAGAAGTTTCGTATCCATATGTTAGGACAGCGTCCTTATATGCAGGGTAACCAATAAGGTAAGGTGAGTCATCCCTAGGTTTAACCCCCAAGTCTTGCATACCGAATGCTGGGTCTACCTAAACACAAAGGCGGAGTTGCCGTCTTTGTGTGGTAATGATTAGTGTGATAATTAAATATCAAGTATTATTGAAGTTTGAAACTAAACTTTAACAGTTTAAATCTATAATAGTAATCATGGTTAATCATGGTATTACTATGATTATTCTTTTGATTTCAACGTTTTAGGAAAAGAATAAATGTCAACAAGCATATCGCTGCAATCAAAGTTTAGTAGTTTTTTTAAAGAGTTTAACAGCGATTTTCCCGCCAGTATCGTCGTTTTCTTCGTAGCACTTCCGCTGTGTTTGGGTATCGCATTAGCCTCAGGCGCGCCACTTTTTTCCGGTGTGATTGCGGGTATTGTCGGTGGCATCGTGGTCGGCATGGCCAGCGGCTCTCAACTTGGTGTCAGCGGCCCTGCTGCTGGCTTAGCAGTGATTGTGCTCACCGCTATTGGCACCTTGGGATCGTTCGATGCCTTCCTCTTAGCGGTAGTGGTGGCGGGTATTATTCAATTTTTATTGGGTTTTTTTAAAGCAGGCTTTATTGCTTACTTTGTCCCTTCATCTGTCATTAAAGGCATGCTTACCGGTATCGGTTTATTAATTATCTTAAAGCAGATTCCCCATGCACTAGGCTACGACTTTGATTACGAGGGTAGTGAGTCATTTTTTCAAGCCGAAGGTGGCAATACCTTTAGCTCAATTATGCAAGCGTGGAATTTACTGACACCAGGCGCATTATTTATTGCAGTGATTTCTATCGCGATCTTGATTGTGTGGGATGTGGTGCTGAGTAAGAAAAGTAAAGTATTCCAAATTTTGCAAGGGCCTATCGTGGTGGTGCTACTTGGCATCCTGTTTAATTATTTATTTCAAATCGGCGCATTAAACTTTAGCTTGTCGCCAGAACAAATCGTCAGCTTGCCAGTGGCTAACAATCTAACAGAGTTTGTCGGCCAATTTACTTTTCCAGACTTTTCTCAAATCAGCAATCTTGATGTTTATAAAGTCGGTTTTGTCATGGCCATTGTTGCCAGCTTAGAAACCTTGCTGTGCGTAGAAGCTACGGATAAGCTAGATCCCATCAAGCGTGTGACGCCAACCAATACTGAGCTAAAAGCACAAGGCTTGGGTAATATTGTGTCTGGCATGATAGGTGGCTTACCGATTACGCAAGTGATTGTGCGTAGCTCGGCCAATATTACCTTTGGTGCTAAATCTAAATTGTCGGCTATTTTGCATGGCTTTTGGCTGTTGTTAAGCGCCATTACCATTGCTAGTTATCTCAATATGATTCCCTTGGCAAGTCTGGCCACCATTTTAATTATGGTCGGTTATAAGTTAGCTAAACCCTCATTGTTTGCAAGCATGTATAAATTAGGTTGGGAGCAGTTTGCGCCGTTTATCGCCACCATCGTAGCAATTTTACTGACCGATTTACTCACTGGCATCGGTTTGGGCATGGTGGTGGGCATATTCTTTACGTTACACCACAGCTATCGTAACTCTCACTATATGAAAGATAGCAAATCCACCCAAGATGGTCGTGATGTGCATCATCTTGTGTTGGCAGAAGAGGTCTCATTTTTTAATAAAGCCAGCATTATTGCTGCGCTGGAGGCCATCCCTAAAAACTCAAAAGTGGTGATTGATTGTTCAAACAGCAAGTCGATTTCGTATGATGTAGTGGAGTTTATTCGTGATTATCCGCTACACGCTAAATTGAAAAATATCGATGTGGAAACCATCGCCTTTATACCGCCTAAAGCTTAATTATATTTACACCGAGTTGATAAGAAGAAAGAGAGCATTATGTATAAACATCCATTAATAGACCGCGACAAAATGTCACCTAAAGAAGCCTTAGATATTTTGGTAGAAGGTAATCACCGCTTTGTAAATAACTACACGGCAGAAAAAGACTTTCAAAGCCTAGTACAAATTACCCGCGATAAGCAACATCCGTTTGCCTCGTTTTTAAGCTGCAGCGATTCACGTGCGCCGGTGGAGTTATTATTTGACCAAGCGCTAGGCGATATCTTTAGTGTACGTTTGGCTGGCAATATTGCCTCCGATAAAGCCATTGGTAGCTTGGAGTTCAGTAGCAAATACTTAGGTAGCAAGTTGATTGTAGTGATGGGTCACTCTAGCTGCGGCGCTGTGAAAGCGGCTTGCGATGATTTTAAAGACGGCCATATTGGTGAAATTATTAACCTGATTAAACCGTCTATCCGTCACGAAAAGTCAGTGGTCGGTGCGGAGAATCGTAACTCTAAAAATGCTGAGTTTGTTGAAAAAATTAATGTACTTAACGTTAAATATCAAATTGATACCATTATTCGTATGAGCGATATTGTGGCTGAGATGCTAGAGGCGAATCAGATAGGCATAGTCGGCGGTGTATATGATTTGCAATCCGGCAAAGTGCAATTCCTGGAAGATACGCTGGTGTTATAAATGTATAAACGTTTAGTTTAAATAATTAAACTGTAGATATAATAAAACCGCCCTCAGGCGGTTTTATTATTTATTGTGTAAGTTATTGATTATTATAATTAAAATAGAATTATCGATGGCCTTCTTTGGCCATATTAATGCTGTATTTAGGAATTTCTACCACTAAGTCAGTGCTACCCACCATGGCTTGGCAAGACAAACGCGATAACGGTTCTAGTCCCCACGCCTTATCTAGCAAATCTTCTTCGTTTTCCTCGGCTGGGTTTAAGCTAGTGTAGCCTTCACGCACAATCACATGGCAGGTGGTACACGCACATACTTTGTCACAAGCGTGGTCAATATCAATGTCGTTATTCAATAGGGTATCGCAGATAGAAACGCCGCTTTCCGCTTGAATCACCGTGCCTTCCGGGCAAAGCTCTACATGGGGCAATACGATAATTTGTGGCATGTGTTATAAGTCCAGTGTATTTAAATGTTGTCCGGCCAAAGCCTGTTGTATCGAAGCATCCATGCGACGCGCAGCAAATGCTTCGGTGGCATGGTTTAGCGCTTCTGAAGCACTATGAATAGCATGGCTATCTTGGCCTAGACACAATGTTTTAAGTGCTGCCAGTTGTTCAATAATGCTTTGTTTTTCTGCGGCCTCTAATAGCGCATCACCGTCTTTTTCTAGCGCCACGTTAATCGCCAGCATTAAGCGCTCGGCATCCACAATGGCTTCACGCAAGGCGCGCGCTTGTTTATCTGCTTCGGCTGCGCCAAAAGAAGATTTTAACATGGAGGTCACTTCATCTTCCGTTAAGCCATAGGATGGCTTAACCACTACATGAGCTTCGACGCCACTGGTTTGTTCGCGAGCACTAACCGATAACAAGCCATCGGCATCCACTTGAAAGGTGACGCGGATGCGCGCTGCGCCGGCTGCCATCGGTGGAATACCGCGTAGCTCAAATTTAGCCAGTGCGCGGCAATCTGATACCAACTCACGCTCGCCTTGCACCACTTGGATGCTCATGGCGGTTTGGCCGTCTTTATAGGTGGTAAATTCTTGCGCACGTGCAATGGGCAGTGTGGAATTGCGCGGAATGATTTTTTCTACCAAGCCGCCCATGGTTTCTAGGCCTAGTGATAAGGGGGTCACATCCAGCAACAGCAGCCCATCTTCACTATGATTGCCCGCTAGCACATTGGCCTGTATGGCGGCGCCTAGCGCCACTACTTTGTCTGGGTCTAAATTGGTGAGCGGTTCTTGCTGAAAAAATTCCTGCACGGCATGACGAATTTGCGGCATGCGCGTGGCACCACCGACCAATACCACACCGTTGATGTCATCTAAAGTTAAGCCCGCGTCACGCATCGCCTTGCGGGTAGGGCTCAGGGTTTTAATCACCAAGTGTTGCGTCAAATCGACAAACTGACTGGCACTTAAGGTGACATCCACAAAATGGCCATTACTCAACTTACAAGTAATCTGTGCTTCATGGTTGTCAGTCAGCCATTCTTTGGCTTGTCGTGCTTTGGTCAGTAATAGCCGCGTGTCTTCTTCATTCAACGGGCTAAAATTGCTGGCGGTTTCACGTACTTTATCTAATACCCAGCAATAGATGCGGTGATCAAAGTCGTCACCGCCTAAGGCCGAGTCACCATTGGTGGCCAATACTTCAAATACGCCTTTGGTGAGGTGCAAGATAGAGATATCAAAGGTGCCGCCGCCTAAATCGTAAATCACAAATATGCCTTCAGAGGCATTATCTAAACCATACGCCACGGCTGCTGCGGTGGGCTCGTTAAGTAAACGCAGCACATGCAAGCCTGCTAACTTGGCTGCATCTTTGGTGGCTTGGCGTTGCGCATCGTCGAAGTAAGCCGGTACCGTAATCACAGCGCCAGTCAGTTCGCCGCCAAGTGCTTTTTCAGCACGCGTTTTCAGCGTTTTTAAAATTTCTGCGGAGATTTCTACTGGGCTTTTTAAACCAGCGCGCGTTTCAATTTGCAGCATTTTGCTGGATAGTTCAGTGGACGCATCGACAAAGCGGTAGGGGATATGCGCTCTATCGGCAATGTCTTTCAGGCTGCGCCCCATAAAGCGCTTGGCGGAGGCGATGGTGTTGACTGGGTCGCGGCTTTGTTGCGCTTGTGCTTCATGGCCGACCACCACAACGCCATCATCTAAATAGCGAACCACAGAAGGCAGTAAGGCGTGACCGTGTTCATCTTGCAACACTGTGCTCATGCCGCTGCGCACGGTAGCCACAAGCGAATTGGTGGTACCCAAGTCTATGCCGACGGCTAAACGGTGTTGATGTGGTGCGGCACTCATGCCTGGTTCTGAAATTTGCAGTAAGGCCATAGTTATTCGTTAATCTTCAATTCTGGAAATCATCGCTGAGACATCCGCACATACTTTATCAATAAAGCTGAGCTTGCGTACTGCTTGTGCAGCTTGTGCGGTGTCATGTTCAATGGCTTGCGCCAAACTTGCTTGTAATTGCTTGGCAGTGTTTTTCATCAGGCTTAGCTGTGATTCTAAGGCCGGCACATCGCGCGCGGCTTGTGCTTCTTCTATTGCCTCACGCCATTCCATTTGCGTCATCAAAAAATCGGTCGGCATGGCGGTGTTGCTGTCTTCTAAGGTTTCTACGCCCTGTAGTTGTAACAAGTAACGTGCGCGTGCCGTTGGCTGCTTTAACGTTTGGTAAGCTTCATTGGCAAGCGTTGCCGTTTGCATGGATTGCAAACGCTCTGCCGGACTAGCGCTGACAAACTTATCTGGATGCACTTCGCTTTGGATTTTTCGGTAATTGCGGTCAAGCAAAGGGATGTCTACCTCAAACTGCGCAGGTAGGCCAAAAAATGCAAAGTAATTATTAAAAGTGGACATTAAGTGATGGCTGGCACAGTTAAGCGCGTAACAAGCTGGCATATTTAACAACACCATGGGCAGTGACTAGCGTGACTGCCCATGGTGTTGTCATTGGGTTATGAAGCAGACTAGACAGTAAAGCTCTCACCGCAACCGCATTCATCCTTCACATTGGGGTTGTTAAACTTAAAGCCTTCGTTCAAGCCTTCTTTGGTAAAGTCCAATTCGGTGCCGTCGATGTAAGCTAAACTTTTTGGATCGACAATCACCTTAACGCCATGGCTATCAAACGCCATATCTTCTTCATGCATTTCATCTACAAACTCTAAGGTATACGCCATGCCGGAGCAGCCTGTGGTTTTAACGCCCAAGCGCAAGCCTATGCCTTTACCACGATTGGCCAAGAATTTTTCAACACGTTGTGCTGCAGTTTCTGTCAGTGTAATCGCCATGGTTAAGCTGCTTCTTTAGCGCCTGTTTGCTTAGATTTTAAATCTGCCACAGCTGCTTTAATAGCATCTTCTGCCAATACAGAGCAGTGAATTTTCACGGGTGGCAACGCTAACTCTTCGGCAATGGCTGAGTTTTTAATTTCTGCCGCTTGGTCTAAAGTTTTGCCTTTTAACCATTCTGTCACCAGTGAGCTAGAAGCAATCGCAGAGCCGCAACCATAGGTTTTGAATTTAGCGTCTTCAATAATGCCCGCATCATTGACTTGAATTTGCAACTTCATGACGTCGCCGCAAGCAGGCGCGCCCACCATGCCAGTGCCAACATTGGTGGCGTTTTTGTCTAACGAGCCCACGTTTCTGGGGTTTTCGTAGTGGTCAAGAACCTTATCTGAATATGCCATTTTACTTCTCCTTTAAATTTGAATGATTTTGCAAACTCTGTGTTGGATCGCCTTGCCGTACTGATCGTACTGTCTTCGGCAATCCGCCTTGATTTTGCTTCCACATTCAAAATTTCAACTGAATACTTACTATTCTTTTCAAATCATTAAAAAAATTTTCTGGTCTGACTTTGTTTCTCTACCTTGGCGGAGGATTGCGCCGTTTAGTTTGACTAAACAAGCGATTCGACAACACAGTCAGGCTAGCAAAGATGAATGATTAATGCGCTGCCCATTCAACTTTGGATAAATCTACGCCATCTAAATGCATTTCCCAAAGTGGTGACAACTCACGTAATTTACCAATCTTACTTTTCATCAACGCAATCGTGTAGTCCACATCTTCTTGCGTTGTAAAGCGACCAATTGAAAAGCGAATCGAGCTATGTGCTAATTCATCTGAACGACCGAGTGCGCGTAACACATAGGAAGGCTCCAAACTGGCTGAGGTACAAGCAGAACCAGATGATACTGCAATGTCTTTCACCGCCATAATCAGTGATTCACCTTCAACAAAGTTAAAGCTCATGTTCAGGTTATGCGGCACGCGATGTTCTAAATCGCCATTGACATAGGTTTCGTCAATTTCTTGCAAGCCATTTAACAAGCGGTCACGCAACATGCGAATACGCTCATTTTCTGCGCCCATTTCTTCACGCGCTAGCTTGAAAGCTTCACCCATGCCGACAATTTGATGCGTCGCTAATGTGCCAGAACGCATGCCGCGCTCGTGACCACCACCGTGCATTTGCGCTTCAATGCGGATACGTGGTTTGCGTCGTACATATAATGCGCCTATGCCTTTAGGGCCGTAGGTTTTGTGCGCAGAAAAGCTCATTAAATCGACTGGCAATGTGGCTAAATCAATCACTACTTTACCAGTGGCTTGTGCTGCATCCACATGAAAAATAATATTATTCTCGCGGCAAATGTTACCAATGGTCTCAATGTCTTGGATCACGCCAATTTCGTTATTCACCATCATCACAGAGGCCAGCACGGTATCTGGACGAATCGCCGCTTTGAATTTATCAATATCAATCAAGCCGTTAGGCTCAGGTTGTAAAAAAGTGGTCTCAAACCCTTCTCGCTCTAATTCACGCATCGGGTCAATCACGGCTTTGTGTTCTGTCGCCACGGTGATTAAGTGCTTGCCTTTGGTGGCGCTGTAAAAATTAGCCGCGCCTTTAATCGCCAAGTTGTTGGATTCAGTTGCGCCAGAGGTCCAGACGATTTCACGTGGATCCGCATTCACTAACTTGGCCACTTCTTCGCGCGCTTCTTCCACTGCTTTTTCTGCTGTCCAGCCAAAAGAATGGCTGCGTGAAGCTGGGTTGCCGAAGTGTTCCGTGATGTAGGGAATCATTTTGGCGGCCACACGCGGGTCTACCGGGGTGGTGGCTGAGTAATCTAAATAAATCGGTGCTCTGTCTGACATTGTGTTCTCTCTCAATGACTTAACTCAAAATACTTATAAAAATAAACATAGTTTCAAGTGCTTATGCTGCAACTGCAGTCAGTGCGCTTAATCTTTTCACTTCTCGGGCAAGGGTGGCTAAAAACGCTTCCACTTGTTGTGCTGTATTACTCACACCCAAGCTGACACGTACCGCGCCTCTGGCCACATCAGGCGCCACACCCATCGCCAACAACACATGGCTAGGTTCTGTGCTATCACTGGAGCAAGCCGAACCACTGGCTACGGCAAATCCGACTTTATCCAATGCCGTCACCAAGGTTTCGCCTTCAATATTGCTAAAACTAAAAAAGCTGGTATTGGGAATGCGTGTGGCTTGCTGCCCAAATACCTGCGCGTTTAATTGCTGCAAGCCTTGTTCTAATTGCGTGCGTAGCATGGCTGTATGGCAGGCAAATGATGTCAGCGCTTGCATGGCAAACTCACACGCTGCACCAAAACCCACAATTGCTGCCACGTTCTCAGTGCCGCTACGTAAACCTTTTTCTTGGCCACCGCCATACAACAGCGGCTGTATATCCACACGTTTATCTAGCACCAAAGCCCCTGCGCCTAACGGGCCACCTATTTTATGGCTGGACAGCGTCATGGCATGTACATCCAAAGCGACAAAATCGACTGGCAGCTTGCCGAGTGCTTGCACCGCATCGGTATGTACAAACGCTTTATGCTGCCTTGCCAGTTGGCTAATGCCAGCCAAATCTTGTACGGCACCGGTTTCATTATTCGCCAGCATCACCGACACTAAATTAGTCTTCTGTTGTAATAATTGGGCTAAATGCACCATATTCAATGTGCAATGACTATCTACCGCAATACTTTTGGCTAACCAACCACGCGCTTGCATTGCAAGTGCAGGGCGCGATACACAAGGATGCTCAATGCTGCTGGTGAGTATCTGCGCTGGCTCTAAATTGCCAGCAATACCCATTACGGCAAAATTGTTGGCCTCTGTGCCGCTGGCGGTAAACACCACTTGGCTAGCTTGCACGCCGACTGCTTTGGCCACTTGCGTACGCGCATGTTCCACTGCATCGCGGCTATTGCGACCAAACACATGGCGGCTAGTTGGGTTGCCATGCTGTGCCGTCATCCATGGCAGCATGCGCTCCAGCACTTCAGCTTTCAGTGCGGTAGTGCTGTTATGGTCAAAATAAATGGTGTTCATGTCAGCCTCTTAGGCGCTTATGCCAATAGCGCTTCTGCTACTGCAGTTTTACGCGGTGAAAATACCACGGCATTTTCACCTTTACCTGTTTTGCGTTGCATTTCCACCATATCGGCCAGTGATACGCCAGACAAGTATTCCAAAATTTTGCTGTTGAGTGACGTCCATAAATCGTGCGTCATGCAGCGGCCTTCATCATGACAGTTTTCATTGCCCCCGCACTGTGTGGCGTCTATCAGTTCATCGACTGCAGTAATAATGTCAGACACGGAAATCTCGTGATGGCCTTTGGCTAAACGATAGCCACCACCTGGCCCGCGCACGCTAGTCACCAAGCCTTGACGACGTAAGCGGCTAAACAATTGTTCCAAATAGGACAAAGAAATGCTCTGACGCTCGCTGATGCCCGCCAATGTCACAGGTTTGTCTGCTTCATAAAGCGCAATGTCTAACATCGCGGTGACGGCAAAGCGTCCTTTAGTCGTGAGTCGCATAACGTCTATTTATAACCTTTTTTAAGAAGTCGCATCATATAATAACCTACTGTTTTAGTCAATTATTACTGCGCAAAGTTCAAGCGATTGCAAAGTAAAAGATTAAGCGTCTACAGCAGGTTTTTTACTGGCAAACGCCTGACCCAAATCTGCTTCAGACTGTGCATCCGAAAGTGTGGCCAATTGCGCCTTTAACTCGGTCAGTTCTTGGTCTTGCTTGCTGGCATGATCTAATAAACTATGAATGGCCTTGGTCACTGGGTCGTTTTCATCATTGCCTACCGCGTAAGCGCTAAAGCCAATTTTTTGTGCCGTGTCGTCGCGTTTTTTTAGTTTTTCTTCTTCTAAAATACGTGCTGGTATACCTACCGCTGTTGCGTTTTCTGGTACATCTTTCACCACCACTGCGTTAGAGCCTATCTTTGCGTTTTTGCCTATGGTAATCGGCCCCAGCACTTTTGCGCCGGCACCTATCACCACGCCTTGCTCCAGCGTAGGGTGACGTTTGCCTTTATTCCAAGAGGTGCCGCCCAGTGTCACGCCGTGATACAAGGTGCAGTCATCACCAATTACCGCAGTTTCACCAATCACCACGCCCATACC
>DASWSZ010000084.1:0-5095 GCA_036402395.1 Methylophilus sp. | reverse complement strand
TTATTGGGTTGCGGCTCTAAATTGCCAGCGATTAAAACCTATAAAATGGAAATCCAACAAGGCAATGTGGTGACCTCTAAAATGTTGCTGCAATTAAAACCCGGCATGACCAAATCGCAAGTGCGTTACATCATGGGTACGCCGCTAATTGTCGATAGTTTTCATGACAATCGCTGGGATTATTTTTATCAAATGCGTCAGCAAGGCAAAGTGATAGAAAAGCGCCGCGTGATTTTAGACTTTGACAAAGAGCTGCTCACCTCAGTGCGTGGTGACGTGGTAGCGGCTGGTGCCAAAGCTGCAGAGGCGCCAGTGGATGTGGCGCCAAGGTCAGTCACCCCGCCTAAAAGAGAAGAAAAATCTTCTTGGTTGAATAAGTTAAAATTCTGGAAAAGTGATGCGCCTGAAGCTGCCGTTGCCGCGCCTACTTTGCCTGCTGAGCAGGCACCAAAAGTATTAGAAGCTGCGCCGGATGTAATCTCGCCAACAGGCGCGCCGCTAAAGGCTGAGACTACTCAGCCATCAGAAGCTAGCGCTGATGATGCAGAAAGCAATGCTGCCAGCGCAGAACCTGAAGCGGCTAGCCCACCTAGCTTGCTCGCCGTGCCGATTGCGGGCATAGGTGCCGAGCCATCAGTGCTTACGCCAGCGACACCTGCAGATAGCCCTATCACTAAAGAGGTTGCCCCGGTTGAAACTGCGCCAGAGCCTGTTAAGGCGAGTGGTACTGGGCCATCAGCAGTGCCTAACCCAGATGCGCAAGCCATACAGGATAGCGTTAATGCTTGGGCGGCGGCTTGGCGTAATAAGGATGCAACAGCTTATTTGGCGGCTTATTCAACTCAATTTAAACCAGATGGTTTGGCCAGCAGAAAAGCGTGGGCGGCACAACGCAAACAACGGTTGGCCGATGCCAGTCCTATCATTGTTGAGCTTGAAGACATGACGGTGCAGCAAGCAGGCAATGTGGCTACTGTGCAGTTTTTCCAAAAATACAGTTCAAAAGTGTATAGCGACCAAGTGATGAAACAACTGACCTTAGAGCAAGACGCAAAAACGCAACGTTGGTTAATTACTAAAGAATCTGTGATTGAAAATGCCCAGCGCCCAGCGCAACAAGTCATCACCGCGCCTGAAGAAACCAGTGAACATCTGGATGGTGTAATTGAAAGAATTGGTTTTTAATCAAACAGTTAATGTATTTTTAAGCACAATTAAAAAGTTTAAAGAAGATGGACATGGTGAAATTAGTCATTGCAGGGGCCACTGGCCGTATGGGGCATGCCTTGCTAGAAGGTGTGTTTGCAGATGGTGAGTTGTATTTACATGGCGCATTAGACCGTGATGGTAGCGCACAAATTGGGCGCGATGCCGGTGAGCCGCTAGGTAAAATGACGGGCGTTAAATTGGCAAGTGATGTGCAAGCTGCCTTGCAAGGCGCGGATGTATTGATAGACTTTACGCGACCAGAAGCAAGTATGCAGTATTTGGATATCTGCAAAACGTTGGGTGTCAAGCATGTCATCGGCACCACCGGTTTTACTATGGAAGAAAAGGCCAAGATACAAGCGGCGGCTGAGCACATTGCCATTGTGTTTGCGCCGAATATGAGTGTGGGCGTGACATTGCTGATTAACCTAGTAGAACAGGCGGCCAAAGTGCTGAACCAGGGTTACGATATTGAAGTGCTGGAAATGCATCACAGACATAAAGTCGATGCGCCATCCGGCACTGCCCTGCGATTAGGTGAGGCAGCAGCACAAGGCTTGGGTCAACAATTAAAAGACTGTGCTATTTATGCACGTGAAGGCGTCACCGGCGAGCGTGAAGCAGGTAAGATTGGTTTTGCCACACTACGCGGCGGCGATGTGGTGGGCGACCATACTGTGGTGTATGCAGGCATAGGCGAGCGTGTGGAGTTGACGCATAAAGCCAGTAGCCGCGCCACTTTCGCACAAGGTGCGCTACGTGCAGCTAAGTTTTTAAAAGATAAACAGGCCGGTTTATACGATATGCGCGATGTCTTGAATTTGCGTTAGCAAGAGGCGCCTTATTTATTTGAGCGTGTAACACCAAATTGCTATCAATAAATAATAGCCAAAATAAGCCTGATACAGCCATGCCAATTAGCTATATTGGCATGGCCTAGGAGCCCAGTATGTTGCAAAGTCAACGCAGTTTTTTCAGTGTGTTACTGGGTATAGGGGTGCTGGTGTTTGCTTGGTCAGCCTATCAACCACGCGACACCTACACTTGGTTGCTAGAAGTAATGCCCGTCATGGTGGCGCTGCCTGTCCTCTGGTTCACATACCCAACATTTCCTTTAACACGCTTGGTCTATGTGCTCATTTTGCTGCATGTCGTTATTTTAATGGTGGGTGGGCATTACACGTATGCCGAGGTGCCTGCCTTTAACTGGCTGCGCGATTATTTTGATTTGACTCGAAATTACTATGACCGCGTCGGCCATTTTGCACAAGGCTTTGTGCCGGCCATGATTGCGCGTGAAATTTTAATGCGTAAACAAGTGGTCAAGCCGGGCGCATGGTTATTTTTTGTGGTGTGCTGCATTTGCTTAAGCATTAGCGCGTTTTACGAGTTGATTGAGTGGTGGGTGGCGCTATTATCGGCGCAGGCTGCAGACGCATTTTTGGGTACGCAGGGCGATGTCTGGGACACACAATGGGACATGTTGATTGCACTCATCGGCGCCATTAGCGCGCAAGTTTTTCTGGCAAATTGGCATGACAAGGGCAAGCTTTAAGCTTGAGGCTTAGCGTTATTTCGTCTATAATGCGTCAATTCTGAAACGGGAAGAGTTCATCAAGCTTTTCCCGTTTTGCACATCTAATGAATGCGTATCTTGCGGCTAATTTTGCAAATGCGCATCAATCGGATGAGTATCATGTCGAAATAAAAAGGAGCCCAAGGTGTCGAAAACAATTCCAGCGATTTTAGTGTTAGCAGATGGAACTGTTTTTAAAGGCATTGCCATTGGCGCTGCCGGCCATACAGTAGGTGAGGTAGTGTTTAACACCTCCATGACTGGCTACCAAGAAATCTTAACCGACCCTTCTTACTGCGAACAAATCGTAACTCTGACTTATCCGCACATCGGTAACTACGGCACCAACCCAGAAGATGTCGAATCTGACCAAGTGTTCGCCTCAGGTTTGATTATTCGCGATTTGCCTTTGTTACACAGTAACTTCCGCAGCACGCAAACTTTGTCTGAATATTTAGTGGCCAACAATGTGGTGGCTATTGCCGATATCGATACGCGCAAACTGACACGTATTTTGCGTGAAAAGGGCGCCCAAGCAGGCTGCATTATGGCCGGCGAAGTGGATGAAGCCAAAGCATTGGCCTTAGCCAATAGCTTCCCCGGATTAGCCGGTATGGATTTAGCCAAAGTGGTGAGCTGTAAGGCGTCTTATGAATTTGCGGAAGGTGAGTGGCAGCTTGGCAAAGGCTATGTGGCGCCAGAAAGCCGGCCTTTTAATGTGGTGGCATTTGATTACGGCGTCAAACGCAATATCTTACGTATGCTGACTTCTCGCGGTTGTAAAGTGACTGTGCTGCCCGCGCAAGCGACCGCTGAGCAAGCCCTTAGTTACAAGCCAGATGGTATCTTTTTATCCAATGGCCCGGGCGATCCTGAACCGTGTGATTATGCCATTGCAGCCATCAAAACCTTGGTCGATACTGGTATCCCTACGTTTGGCATTTGTTTGGGGCACCAATTATTGGCCTTAGCCAGCGGTGCCAACACCATGAAAATGAAGTTTGGTCACCACGGTGCCAATCATCCGGTGCAAGATGTAGACACTAAGCGCGTGTATATTACTAGCCAAAATCATGGCTTTGCGGCCGATCCAAATACTCTGCCAAGCAACGTTAAAGTCACGCATGTATCCTTGTTTGATGGCAGCTTGCAAGGCATAGCGCGAACCGATAAGCCAGCGTTTAGCTTCCAAGGTCACCCCGAGGCTAGCCCAGGGCCGACTGAAATGAGTTATTTGTTTGACCAATTTATAGCAATGATGCGAGCGAAAGCAAGCGCATAAATCAACCACACAGACGTTTGGTCGCAGAGAGCCTCTCTGTTGTACATTAGCGTCTATGTGACTCTGTGGTGAAAAATATTATGAGTAAACGTACAGATATTAAATCTATCCTGATTATTGGCGCTGGCCCGATTGTGATTGGTCAAGCGTGTGAATTTGATTACTCTGGCGCGCAAGCCTGTAAAGCCCTGCGCGAAGAAGGCTATCGCGTCATTTTGGTCAACTCCAATCCAGCGACGATTATGACCGACCCAGAAATGGCCGATGCGACGTATATCGAACCTATTACTTGGCAAGTGGTAGAAAAAATCATCGCCAAAGAACAACCGGATGCGTTATTGCCAACCATGGGTGGGCAAACGGCCTTGAACTGCGCCTTAGATTTAGACAAGCACGGCGTACTGAAAAAATACAATGTGGAGTTGATCGGCGCCTCTAAAGAAGCCATCGACAAAGCAGAAGACCGCCAAAAATTTAAAGAAGCCATGACCAAAATTGGCCTGGGTTCAGCCCGTTCTGCCATTGCGCACAGCATGGAAGAAGCGCTGCAAGTGCAAGCCAATATTGGCTATCCAGCCATTATTCGCCCCTCGTTTACCATGGGCGGCAGCGGCGGCGGCATTGCCTATAACCGCGAAGAATTTATGACCATTTGTGAACGTGGTCTAGATGCGTCGCCGACCAAAGAGTTGTTGATTGAAGAATCCATGCTTGGCTGGAAAGAGTATGAGATGGAAGTGGTGCGTGACAAAGCGGACAACTGCATCATTATCTGCTCCATTGAAAACTTAGACCCGATGGGCGTACACACGGGCGACAGTATTACAGTCGCGCCGGCGCAAACGTTGACGGATAAAGAATACCAAATCATGCGTAATGCCAGCTTGGCGGTATTGCGTGAGATTGGCGTCGATACTGGCGGCTCTAATGTGCAGTTTGCCATTAACCCAGACGATGGCCGCATGATTGTGATTGAGATGAATCCGCGTGTGTCGCGTTCGTCTGCTTTGGCGTCTAAAGCCACTGGT
>DASWSZ010000083.1:0-10436 GCA_036402395.1 Methylophilus sp. | reverse complement strand
ATGCACCCACTTCAACACTGGAGTCTAGCTCTGCATGGGGGTCAATAATGGCGGTGGGGTGAATTTTACTGGTCATTGAATTAAACTTTTACATTAAACAATCAAAACAAACAATTGATTATATTTACTTTATTTTTCTATGGCTTTTAATATGCACATCATGCTGGCTTCTGCCACCACGGTGCCGTCTACGGTGGCCACGCCTGAGTATTTCCAAATGCCTTTTAAAATGCGGTCTATCTTCACATTCAAAATAATTTGGTCGCCGGGCGAGACTGGCTTTTTAAAGCGCGCGCTATCGATGCCAGCAAAGTAATACACAGAATCATTATTCGGCTTGGTGCCCATGGTTCTAAAAGACAACACCGCCGCCGCTTGCGCCATGGCCTCTACTATTAATACACCTGGCATGACGGGATGGTAAGGAAAATGGCCTGGAAAAAACGGTTCGTTAACGGTGACGTTTTTGAGTGCGGTGATTTCTTTACCAATTTCCATCGCAATCACACGGTCAATCAGCACAAATGGGTAGCGGTGCGGTAAGTGATCTAATATCTCGTGGATATCCATACTATTTGCTGCGTTTTCTGACATAACAACTCTCTATTTAATCGTCTTTTGCGTTTAATTGGTTAACAGCTTGTTCTAAGGCTTTTATTTTATCCGTTAATTGATTTAAATGGCGAATATTTGCGGCCGTTTTAAGCCACGCGTCGTGCTCTTGAAACGGCATTAATGCTGTATAAGTACCCGCTTTGTGGATAGACCGCATGATCATACTACCCGGTGAGATGGTCACCCCATCGGCAATGCTAAGATGGCCTAGTATCATAGCTGCACCACCGATTCTGCAATGCTTGCCTATGATGGCACTACCAGCAATGCCGACACAGCCAGCAATGACGCTATGTGCGCCTATCCTACAGTTATGCGCAATTTGAATTAAATTATCTAGCTTGACACCATCTTCAATGACGGTGTCATCTATGGCGCCTCTATCAATGGTGGTGTTAGCGCCAATATCCACATTATTGCCAATCACCACACGCCCAACTTGTGGAATCTTGACCCAAACACCATGTTCTTCGGCGTATCCAAAGCCATCATTGCCTACCACACAACCTGTGTAGAGATGGCAACCCTGACCTATGGTGGTGCCATGTTTGACCGTCACGTTAGGCTCTAGCCGCGTGCCAGCCGCGATGCTGACGTTGTGCTCAATCACACAACCGGCGCCTATCACTACATCGTCAGCAATGCTGACATGGCTGCCTATGACTACATGTGCGTCAATGCTGGCTGATGAAGCTATCGCCGCATCTGCTGCCACTACCGCGCTAGGATGTATGCCCGCAACACGACCAACCTGTGGATTCAGCAAAGCCGAAACCTTAGCAAAATAAGCGTAAGGATTATCAGTGATGATTTTGGGTAAACTAGTCAGGTCAGCATGTTCTGGTTTTAATATCACCGCACTGGCTTGAGTAACCGTCAATTGCTTTAGATATTTAGTATCCATAAAAAAGCTGATGGCCCCTGCCTGCGCGTAGGCCAGTGAACCTACCCGTACTATAGGCGACGTGGCATCGCCTGACGCGACGCCACCTAAAGTGTGAATGATATCGGCTATGGTGTGCATACGTGCGCTCGCTTAAGCGCTAGTGATTATTTCTTACCTAAAAGCTTGAGCACTTTATCGGTAATGTCAATTTTTTTACTGGCGTAAGCAACGCCGCCATACACCACAAGGTCAAAACTTTCGGATTCAGCAACAGAGGTGACCGCCTTATTGATGCGGTCTTGCAGCACAGATAATTCTTCGTTCTTACGTAAATTAATGTCTTCTCTTAACTCACGCTGTTTACGTTGAAATTCAATTTTTAAATTGGACACATCGCGTTCTTTACTACGCTTGTCCAAGTCACTGAGTGTCGCACGGTCTCTGTCTAGTATGGTTTCTACATCTCTAATTTGCTTTTGCAGCCGATCCAACTCAAGCGAGCGGGGGCTAAACTCTTTTTCCAGCTTTTTGCCACTTTCTGCAGTCTGCGGCGCTTCTTGTAGTAGTTTATCCACCTGCACATAGCCTATTTTAAGCTCAGCTGCGCAGACGTTGACTGCCAGTAGCAAGCCTAACAATACTCCGCCTAATGTATACCTTTGCTTCAATGACTTCTCCTCGTCTATCTAGTCATCTTATCTTATTCGCGCATCCGTGAACACTCAGGCTACTAAAACTGTTGACCCAGTTGGAATTGTAACACTTGCGTGTCATCACCTTTTTTATCATTCAATGGTTGAGCAAAGATCAATTTGAGCGGACCAAACGGCGACACCCAAGTAATACCTGCACCCGCCGAGAATCGTAAGGCATCGCTGCTAATCGATTCATTGTTACCGTACAATGCACCGCCATCAATAAAAGCGCTTAATCTAAATTGTTTAGAGTCTTTAACCAATGGCACTGGCATAAATAGCTCAACGTTACCCAATATGCGGGTAGTGCCGCCCACAGAAAACTCCTCACCTGTTGAAGGGTCTATATCGCGTGGTCCAAGCGCACCGTTTTGAAAGCCACGCAGTGAGTTGACGCCACCTAAGTAGTAGTTTTTAAAGAAGGGGTATTGCTTGCCACCATAAGTATCGGCATAGCCTAATTCACCATTGAGCATTAGGGTAAACGAATCCGCCACTTCTTTATACCAAGCGTGTTGGTAGTTCACTTTGTAATACTGCAAATCTAAGCCAGGGATAGACACTTCACCCGATAGCTTTTGCAAGACACCGCGGGTTGGAAATAAAATATTATCCCTAGAATCAAAGGTCCAGCTCAGTGATAGTTGCACCGAATTACTGTCACAACCGCGGCTATTACCACAGAAGTTAATGTACTGAATAGGGCTGTTGCTGTTTAAATCAATGGTGGTAAAGTCAGCAGTTAAACCGGCTGATAAGAAATCATTTTCAGTCAGCGGCACTCCAAATCTCACACCAGCGCCGTAGGAAGAACTGTTGTAAGAACCAATACTTTGCGTAGTGTTGGTACTGGTATCGACATCGCGTCTGTACACATCAAACCCACGGCTAATGCCATCTGGCGTAAAGTAAGGATCAGTAAATGACAGTGAGTACACGGTATTGACCCTACTGGTGTTGATTTGCGTAGCGACGCGGTTACCCGTACCTAAAAAGTTAGGCTGGTTAATATTAAAGCCAAACACCACGCCTTCGTTAGAGGATAAACCTGCACCAAACTGCACACTACCAGTAGATTTTTCCGTCACATTGACGTTTAAATCCACTTGATCGTTAGAGCCTGGTACTGCTGGCGTTTCTAAATCAACAGTATCAAAATACTGCAATCTATCCAAACGCTCTTTTGAACGTTTGATTTTCTCACCGGCATACCAAGCAGATTCTAACTGCCGCATTTCACGTCTTAACACCGAGTCTCGCGTACGGGTATTGCCCATTAAGTTAATCCTACGCACATACACTTTACGGCCAGGATCGACAAAAAAGGTGAATGCAGCGGTGTGTGCTTCTTTGTTAATTTCGGGAATAGCATTGACGTTAGAAAACGCATAGCCATCTTCACCCAAGCGATCACCCAAGGCTTGACTGGTTTCAGAGACCTTTTGACGGTTAAATACATCGCCTTTTTGTACCGTAATCAACTTGGTGAGCTCAGCTTCAGGCACTTGCAACTCGCCAGCCAGTTTCACATCGCTAATGGTATATTTTTCACCTTCTGTCACGTTGATGGTGATGTAAATGTCTTGTTTGTCAGGCGAAATCGACACTTGCGTAGAATCAATAGCAAACTCAAGATAGCCTTGGTTCATATAAAACGACTTGAGTGTTTCTAAATCTGCCGTTAGTTTTTGCTTGGAATATTGGTCATCTTTGTTCCACCAACTCATCCAGTTAGGCGTGGTGAGTAAAAACTCTGCACGCAAATCTTCTGTGGTAAACACTTGATTGCCGACAATATTAATGTCACGAATTTTGGCAACCACGCCCTCTTCAATTTCAAAGCGCACCGCTACACGGTTACGTTCTAATGGACTGACGATGGCTTTAACAGATGCACTGTACTTACCTTGGGATAAATATTGACGTTTGATTTCTTGCTCAGCACGATCGAGTTGCGATTTATCAAAAATCTGCCCTTCAGAAATACCGATGCCTTTAAGGCCTTCTTTCATTTTGTCAGAGGGAAATGACTTGTTGCCGCTAAAATCAATCTGCGCCACCGATGCGCGCTCTTGCACGGTTATCAACAACACATTGCCTTCAGACTCGATGCGCACATCTTTAAAAAAGCCGGTGGCGTACAACGATTTAATGGCTTGTGTCGCCTTATCGTCGTCCATGATGTCACCGACTTGGATAGGCAAATAATTAAACACGGTACCCGCTTCGGTACGTTGCAAACCCTCGACTCGAATATCTTTGATTTCAAACGGCTCTATGGCGTATGCGAGGTTGCTCAATAGTGCAAGTAATATGGCTGGAATATATCTACGTTTTAATTTCATTACGTTTTCTTTTGTTAACCTATCATGAAACGATTGATGTCGTTAAATAGCGCCACCATCATTAATAAGCCCAGCAAAGCAAAGCCTATTTTCTGCCCCCACAACATCACCTGCTCAGAAACGGGTGATCCTTTAAAAACTTCAACGATATAATACATCAAATGCCCGCCATCTAGCACGGGAATAGGCAAAAGGTTAAGTACACCTATGCTAATACTGACCAAAGCAAGAAAACCCAAAAACACTTTTAAGCCCAAATTGGCGCTTTCGCCAGCAAAACTGGCAATACTGACTGGCCCGCTAATGCCCTTCCAAGACACTTTACCTGTGACCATATTGCCTAGCATCTTTAAGCTAAAAAGAGAGGTATCCCAAGTTTTAAGCGCTGCCATCTTCAAAGATTGTAGCGGCGTGTAATCAAGCTCTACCATCAATGCATCGCGGACTTTCTGATCCACTAGCGCGCTTGCACCCAAGCGGCCTATGGTTTTGCCTTGGTCAGGTATCGCCTCAGGAATCACACTAATCAGCATTTCTTGTTGTTGGCGCGCAATTTTAAACTGCAAAGATTTGTTAGGACTAGCGCGCACAAAATTCACCACTTTGTCCCAGTTCTGCATGTCGACTTGATCTATGGCTAAAACTTTGTCACCCGCTTGCAACCCCATTTTTTCTGCGGCAGAATTTGGTAACACTTCACCAATCACCGCCGGTACATCTGGCATCATCATCTGCATGCCTAGCTTTTGCAACACATCTACCTCAGCGTTGTGGTCTATGCCATCAAAAGTTAGGGTATGGCTATGCTGCTCGCCTGCACTTGTACTGGTGACCACTTGTATCGGCTTACCAGCTAAAGAGTGCTCCAATAGCAACCAACGCGCTTCTTGCCATGTTTTGATAGGCTCATCTTGGATGGTCAGGATAAGATCACCGCTTGCAAATTGAGCTTGGCTGGCTAAGCTGGCGGGTTGCACTTCACCAACAATCGGTTTTAAGCCTGTCATACCCATCATAAATAGCAGCCAATACAGCGCAATGGCCAATAATAAATTAGCCACTGGCCCGGCCAGCACTATCGCCATGCGCTGATAAACAGACTTACGATTAAAGGCGCGCTCAAGCTCTGCCTCTGTATAATCAACCGTGGGTAATTCAGGATTTTCGCGTTCTTGCTGCAATTCACGCTCATCCAGCATTTTGACGTAACCACCTAAAGGGATGGCGGCCAGAATAAATTCTGTTTTGTCTTTGCCAAAGGTGGTAGTCCATAAGGGCTGACCAAAGCCTATAGAAAACTTAAGCACGCGCACATTGCACCAACGCGCCACTTGAAAATGGCCATATTCATGGATAGTCACCAAAACACCAATGGTCACGATAAACGCTAATATGGTCATCATGCCGTTAGTTCCTTGCTTAATTTGCCACCGTCTTTAGCGCTGGCTATCCAAGCGCTAGCGTATTGTCTGGCTTCCGCATCCACCTCCAAAATATGGTCTAGTGACGTAATCTCAGCGCTGGCGATATCGCTTAAGGCTTGCTCTATCATGGCCGGAATAGCTAAAAACTGAATTTTTTGATTTAAAAATGCACTTACCGCCACCTCATTGACCGCATTTAAAATGGTCGATGCCGTACCCCCCTGCTGTAATGCTTCATAAGCTAAACGTAAACAGGGAAAGCGCTCAGTGTCTGGCTGTTCAAACTCTAGCTTAGCTATTTCTAACAAGTTAAGTGACGCCACACCAGACTCTATGCGTTCAGGGTAGCCCATGGCATAGGCAATCGGCGTGCGCATATCGGGGTTGCCCAACTGCGCTAATACGCTGCCGTCTACATACTCGACCATAGAATGAATGACGCTTTGTGGATGCACCACCACTTCAATTTGTGCCGGTGTAGCATTAAACAACCAATGCGCTTCGATGACCTCTAACCCTTTATTCATCAGCGTAGCAGAATCAATCGTAATTTTAGCGCCCATTACCCAGTTAGGGTGTTTCAGCGCTAACTCAGTCGTGACTTGCTTTAATTGCGCATGACTATACGTTCTAAATGGCCCACCAGAAGCGGTGAGAATAATTTTACGCACACCGCCATCGGCTAAGTGGGCATATTGGGTCGCTGGCATCACCTGAAAAATAGCATTGTGCTCACTGTCTATCGGTAATAAAGTGGCGCCACCAAGCTTCACCGCTTGCATAAACAAACTGCCCGCCATGACCAATGTTTCTTTATTGGCCAGCAATATTTTCTTACCGGCATGTGCTGCAGCTAAGGCTGGCTTCAGGCCAGCGGCACCAACGATGGCTGCCATCACCATATCCACTGCTGCATCGCTAGATACTTGCTCCAAGCCTGTCATGCCAGCTAATACTTGCGTTGTGCTACCCGCAGCTTTTAAACGCGTATGCAATTGTTCAGCCGCTGTTTCATCCAACAGTACGGCATAGTCAGGCGCAAATGCTAGGCATTGCTTAAATAAGCTGTCGACATTGCTATTAGCCGCCAATGCATAGGCTTTAAAACGTTGCGGATGGCGTGCAATCACATCCAGCGTTTGCTGGCCTATGGTGCCAGTGCTACCTAAAATGGTGACGTTTTTCACGGGATGCTCTGCACATTAGCAGCCTGATAATAATGATAAAGATAAAACATCAATACGCCGATAGGCAACGCTGGCACTAGGCCATCGATGCGGTCAAGTATGCCACCATGACCAGGCAACAATTGGCCGCTATCTTTTAAGTTGGCTTGCCGTTTAAACATGGATTCAAATAAGTCACCGTAGACACCGGCTATGGTGATGAGCCAAAGCGCCGGTAATAGTAACCAGCTATCAAATGCTTGGTAATAGATAATAACCGCAGCAAATATAGTGACCGCGATGAGTGCACCGATGACGCCTTCCCATGTTTTACCAGGGCTAATACTAGGCGCTAGCTTATGTTTACCAAAGTTTTTACCCGCAAAATAAGCCGCGCTATCGGCAATCCAAATGGTAGAAATCACCACCAATAACATGGTTGGATTAATACGTTTGGCACATACCAACGCTAACCAAAGTGGGCCGATTAAAAACCAGCCTAGGGCCATATTGAGCCAGATATTTTTCAAAGTACAGGTTTTTGCTAACCAGATCGGCACCAGCAGCAGCCAAAATAATGCGACCAACATAAACAGCTGCAAACTATGAAATAGCATGCCATGAAAATTTTCATGCATAAAATATAAAAGAAGCAGCGCAAATAAAGCGGAGATAACGACATAACGCAGTACTGCTGACTTAGACAAGCCTATCATCTTGGCCCATTCATGCAACGCCAGCATTGACAATAGCAAAGTCAATAGCGCCCACCATAGGTCTAGCAGGTAGAAAATGGCAGGAATAAAACAGGTCAATAACACCAATGCCGTGAAAATACGTGTCATTAACATATTAAGTGGACGTCGTCAGCTGTTCGCTGGTTCTGCCAAAGCGACGTTCGCGCTGTTGATAAGAATGGATGGCTTGCTCTAAGGCGGCATCATCAAAATCTGGCCATAACACATCGGTAAAATAAAGCTCGGTGTAGGCCAACTGCCATAATAGAAAATTACTGATACGCGTCTCGCCACCAGTACGAATAAACAAATCTGGCTCGGGGGCGTAATGCATGGATAAATGTTGTGCCAAGTCCGCTTCAGTAAACCCATCAGCCTCGGTATCGCTACTTGCTAGATTGGGTGCTAATGTCTGCATTTTATTTACTGCTTGCAGAATATCCCAACGGCCACCATAGTTGGCAGCAATGGTCAGGGTTAAACCCGTGTTAGTGGCAGTCAGCTGCTCAGACGCTTCAATTTGCGCCACCAAAGCCGGTGAAAACTTGCTTCTATCGCCTATTAAAATCAGGCGAATATTATTCTCATGCAACTTCACCACTTCGCGCTTGAGCGCATCCATAAACAGCCCCATCAAGAATGAGACTTCATCATCTGGGCGACGCCAGTTTTCGCTACTAAAAGCAAACAGCGTTAAATACTTCACGTTGAGCGCTGCGCATTTTTTGACTAGCGTGCGCACTGTTTCAACCCCACGCTTATGCCCTGCCACCCTTGGTAAAAAGCGCTTTCTGGCCCAACGACCATTGCCATCCATAATCACTGCGATATGGCTAGGCACATCCGCCGTCAATGGCACGCTTTGCGTGGAACTTGTAAAAAACCCCAATTAAAACATCCTGATCTGTTGGCAAGTCAACAACACTATACCGCCATCAAATCAGCTTCTTTAAGCTGTAGTAATTTATCGACCTCGAGTACTGCTTTGTCGGTCATTTTTTGCACTTCATCCTGACCACGACGCTCGTCATCTTCAGAAATCTCTTTGTCTTTTAGCATCTTTTTCAGCGCATCATTGGCGTCACGGCGCACGTTTCTAATAGCCACCTTGGCTGCTTCGCCCTCATTACGCACAATTTTGGTCATGTCGCGTCTACGCTCTTCGGTCAACATCGGCATAGGCACACGAATCAAATCGCCATTGGTAGCAGGATTTAAGCCTAAATCACTATCACGAATGGCTTTTTCCACTTTGGCAATCATGTTCTTTTCATAGGGTTGCACGTTAATGGTACGCGCATCACCCAAGTTAACATTAGCCACTTGATTAACTGACACTAACGAGCCGTAATATTCGACCATGACATGGTCCAACAAACCTGTATGGGCACGACCAGTACGCACTTTAGCTAAGTCATTTTTTAATGACTCAATCGACTTTTGCATTTTTTGTTCTGCTGATTTTTTAACATCATCTAACATATCAAACTCCAACGATTAATCTATCGCACCCGTGTCTTATAACACCACGCGTGTGCCTTCATTCTCACCCATTACCACGCGCTTGAGCGCACCTTTTTTAAAGATACTAAACACGGCAATCGGCAAACTCTGGTCACGACACAACGTTAGCGCTGTGGCGTCCATCACTTTTAAATTTTTGCTAATGGCTTCGTCAAAGGTAATGGTTTCATAGCGCGTCGCATTCGGATTGGTTTTAGGATCATCTGAATAAATACCATCCACTTTGGTGGCTTTTAGCACAATTTCGGCATCAATTTCCGTACCACGTAAGGCAGCGGCAGTATCCGTAGTAAAGAAAGGGTTGCCTGTACCGGCGCCAAATATGACGACACGCCCTTCCTCTAAGTAACGAATGGCTTTACCGCGAATATAAGGCTCAGCCACCGCTTCAATATTAAGTGCACTTTGTACACGTGCCAGTATACCAGCGTGCTTCATGGCGTCTTGTAAGGCCAGCGCATTCATGACTGTAGCCAACATGCCCATATAATCAGCCGTGGCTCTGTCCATGCCAGTGGCGGCAGGAGCTACACCACGGAAAATATTACCGCCACCAATGACTACACCGACTTCCACGCCTAAATCAACCACTTCTTTGACTTGACCGACGATATCGGCAATGGTCGCTTGATTGATACCGTAAGCGTCATCTCCCATCAATGCTTCGCCTGAGAGTTTAAGTAGTATGCGCTTATAGGCTGGCTTCTCCATATTATTCCTTATATTCAAATTCCGCTTATTTAATCACAAACCCCATCATTTTGCCTAAACTTTTAGGCAAACAGCGCATGATTTTGACAAAAAAAATGAGCTTGCAAAAGCAAGCTCATTCTTCACTAACGCTTACAGACTAGACAATCTGCAGGCTAAGTCATCTTACACTTTTGCGGCTGCCGCAACTTCTGCTGCGTAATCGACCACGGCTTTTTCAATGCCTTCACCCACGGTGTACATGCTAAACGATGCTACAGATGCATTCCTTGATTTCAGCAATTGTTCGATGGTCATTTTGTCATCTTTAACAAAAGCCTGACTGAGCAAAGT
>DASWSZ010000082.1:0-7394 GCA_036402395.1 Methylophilus sp. | reverse complement strand
CTTATGTGGTTAAACTGTCTGGTCAGCAGGTGCAAGATTTAACCTTAAAGATGGACTTAGGTAGCCAAGTCAAACTGGGTCAAACGCTGTCATTGCAATACATGCATGGCAATCCGGCGTTGACCTTTATGCTCAAGCAACCACCTGTAGCCACGCCGTTGCCGCAAACCGGTGCGGCGGTCAATTTAAGTAATGCCGGCAGTTTAATCGGCCAGTATTTACAGCAAGCCCAAGTGCATCAGGTGCCGACGCGTTATGAGGCGCGGGGCGTGGTGACACGCTCACCGCTTAAACCAGAATTAATCGCCCAAGATTTAAAAAATGCCATCGCCCGCACTGGCTTATTTTATGAGTCACATTTGCAAGAAGCCACACAAGGCCAACATTCAATAGCGCAACTCAAACAAGAGCCACAGAATCAACCCAATTTTTCCAATGCTGCTATGTTGTTTCAGCAGTTGGCCATATTGGAACATCAGCGCTTAGCTTGGCAAGGAGAAGTGTGGGCCGGCCAAAAAATGACGTTGGATGTGTATGCTGAGGAGTTGCCAGTGGATGCCGACGATGCAGCAACCGCGCTAGAAGACAGGCCCATGGCGAGTGAGCTTACTATTGATTTCCCCCATTTGGGCAAAGTGACGGCTAAATTGAGTTTGGCTGCTGGCCGCATGCGCATCCAATTAGAAAGTGACACGCCGCAAACCGCCGCAATACTACAAAATGAAAAAATTGCGTTAGCAGAAGCCGTGACCAAAAACGGTTTGGCGCTCGATGCACTCACAGTCAGGCTGCCGTCATGATGCAACCTAATGCCAACGCGTTTAATCAACAAGCCATTGCCTTGTCTTACGAAGCCGGTGACTACGCACCTAAAGTGGTGGCTAAAGGGCGAGGGGCGGTAGCTGAGAAAATCATCGCATTGGCCAAAGAGCATGAAGTCTTTGTGCATGAATCCAAAGATTTGGTGGCACTGCTGATGCAAGTGGATTTAGACCAGCATATTCCGCCCGAGCTTTACCAAGCGATTGCCGAGATTCTGGCGTGGTTATACCGTTTGGAGCACGCCCAAAATGAGCAAGCCGAAGAACTGATTTATTTTTAGCTGATTTACAATTGAGGCGATAGCATAGTGTTTGCAAACGCTATGCCTCAGTCTATCTAGTTCAAGATTTCTAGCTTAATATTTTTGCACGCTGCTGGGTTTGTTTTTCAACCAACATGCGTCTATCCGCAATTTCCGCAGCCTCACTCAAGCCACCTAAAGGTGAGCGTGGTGACATGCCAAACGAGGCTTTGATTTGATGGTCAGAAAACGCCACACGCAATTTACGCAAAATTTCTTCGGCACCATAAGCATGACATTCCACTGCTAATAAGCCAAACTCGTCACCGCCCAAACGCGCCACCACATCCGAAATGCGGGCGGTATTGCGCAATACTTTGGCGGTACGGATGATGAGTTCATCGCCTGCGGCATGGCCCATTTTATCGTTAACGGCTTTTAATTCATTCAGGTCAATAATAATCACGGCTGCCGGATGGCCATAGCGGCGACAGCGGCCTTCTTCTTTTTCTAACAACTCATCCCAAGCTCTGCGGTTGTAGATTTTGGTTAGCCCGTCGGTCATGGCTTCCACTTTTAAGCGCTCTGTCACGCGCTTGGCTTCTACCGTTTTTAGCTCCGCTTGTAGCACGCTACTAAGTAATGAGGCCAGTAGCTCAATTAAGGCTTGATCTTTAAGGATATCTTCTGATTGGGCTACCGGGTCTAGCCCGCACAAAGTACCAAATAATTCGCCTTGTTCATCCAGCAATGGCACACCCACATAGGCATTTATCTCGGCTTGTTTTCTGACTGGCGCCTGCGCATAAGCCGGGATATTGTCTACTTGTGGCGCGATACTTGGGCCGTTACCGGCGACCATTTGCTTACAAATGGTATTGGACCAAGCAAACACCGAGCCCGGGTGAATGTCGTAACCATGATTCTCAGTTTGCAAGACTATCCAGTCTTCCCCTTCGGTACGCGCAATCATCCATAATTGATAACCATACCGTTGACGCAAAAAGCGTAACACGGCATAAGCGGCTGCCTCAAAATCTTCAAACAGTAATGGACTCATGCAAGTGGTCTTTCTTATCAGGTTGGCGTGGAGTGGTGCAAAAAAAGTGTAGCCAATAGTATCGCCTACACTGGTAATGACTATGGCTAAGGTAGATGGTTCTAACCTAGACGGTTTTGACACGACGGTATCATAATATGACAATGATTTAGTCACTAGCGGCCTCACCCCAAACGGGGTAGGCAGTAGGGGGCTTACACTTGCATGTTCATCATGTCTTGATAGGCAGACACCAACTTATTACGCACTTGTATGGTGGCTTGAAAGGCGATATTGGCTTTTTGCCCAGCAATCATCACATCCGACAAGCTGACGCTGTCATCGCCCATGGCAAAGTTTTTGCCCAATTTTTCTGCAGTGACCTGCATTTTGTTCACTTGATCGAGTGAGGCTTTTAAGGCATCGCTAAAGCTCACTTTGCTCGCGCCTTGCGGATTTAACGCTGGCGAGATGCCTAAACCGCCGCCTATGGCGTTGCTTGCTTCTGATGCTGGTTTTTGCGCAGCTGCTTTTAGCTGTGCCAGCATCGACTCAATTCTTGCCGAATCTATTCCACCTGTTTTCATCATTGCCCCCATGCCTGCGGCTGTATTCTGGCTATCACCGGAATCCATAGCCCTTTTTCACTTATGCATACTGTAGCACTGACTATTTTTTGCGAGCATTGAAATAGGCGAGGGAAAAGTGCTTTATTCGCAAAATTGAAAATCCGCGGCTTAGTCATAATAGACATAACGCTAAAAGTGCTCTGATATTTGGACGCTAAGTAATCGTCATGCAGGGCATCGTAATCAACTTGTGTGCGTGAATAATAAGTGCAATAGGTAATGGAAGTTTTTGGAGGTTACATAATGGCAGTAGGCAATGACGCCGTTTTAGTGGGTGGGAACAGTATGCCAACAGCAGCACAGATGGGCAGCAAGCTTATGTTATTGGCTGGGGTCGCCGCAGTGATTGCGGTGATGGTAGTGTTTTGGCTGTGGAGCCAACAGCCGGATTACCGCATTTTGTTCTCCAACTATTCCGATAAAGATGGCGGCTCGATTGTGGCCGCACTAGAGAAAATGAACGTGCCCTATAAGTTTTCTGATAGTGGCTCAGCCATATTAGTGCCAGCCGAAAACGTGCATACCGCCAGACTTAAACTGGCCTCCGAAGGTTTACCTAAAGGCGGCAATGTCGGTTTTGAGTTATTAGAGAATCAAAAATTTGGCGTGTCGCAATTTGTTGAGCAAGTGAACTTTCAACGTGGTTTAGAGGGCGAGCTAGAGCGCAGCATACAAGCCATCGATGCAGTAGAGGTGGCTAGAGTGCATTTAGCCATTCCTAAACCTAGCGTCTTTGTGCGCGATCAACAAAACCCTACCGCCTCGGTATTGCTTAACTTACGCGCGGGTCGCACGTTGGACAGGCAGCAAGTAGGTGCCGTGGTGCACTTGGTAGCCAGCAGCGTACCTAACCTGCCTACCGCTAATGTCACGGTGGTGGATCAGAATGGCAATTTACTGTCAGACACCTCCAAAAAAATGGGCAATGGCTTAGACGCCACCCAAATCAAATATGTCGATGACTTACAACAAAGCATTGTCAAACGCGTGGAATCCATTATTTCGCCTTTGGTGGGGGTGAAAAACGTACGCGCCGAAGCCAGTGCGGAAATCGATTTCTCCACCACCGAACAAGCGTTAGAACAATACAAACCCAACTACAAGCCAGATGACATGGCAATTAGAAGTATGCAAAGCAATGAGTCGAATAACGGCAGTGGCGCCGACGCCACTGGTGTTCCTGGTGCGCTATCTAATCAACCGCCAGCCAACGCCACAGCGCCAATAGAAGGTGATGCAGCCGCGATACCAGCACCTACAGTGGCTGCCGTGAGCAATACGCAAAAAAATACCACCACCAATTACGAGGTAGATAAAACCATCAGTTACGTGCAACAACCAATGGGTGGTATCAAACGCTTACATGTGGCGGTGGTGGTCAATCACTTACCGGTGACGGATGCCAAAGGCAAAGTGACGTATCGGCCTTTATCTGCCGCCGAGAAACAACAAGTCAATGATTTAGCCATGCAAGCCATGGGCTTTAACAAAGAGCGTGGCGATTCCATTACCGTGGTTAATAGCTCGTTTGCCGGCGAGCCTATGGAAACCTTACCAGAAGTGCCCATTTGGAAAAGCCCAACTGCCATCGAGTATGGCAAAGACGCGCTCCGCTTTATTGTGGGTATTGTGGTGTTGTTCCTGATTTATAGCCGCATTTTAAAACCATTACTGGCCAAGCTTACCGGCCCAATTGCACCACCTAAAATGTTAGGCCAAGCGCCAGAAGACAACCAAGATGCCATCGTCAATTTGGGCGCTAGTCAAGGTCAAGGTCGTTTAAACGCGCCTGCCTATGAACAAAACTTAGGCATCGTCAAACAGCTGGCCAAAGATAACCCAAGAATGGTGGCAAGTGTAGTTTCTAATTGGACGAATGGAAGTGAGTCTTAGCAATGAGTGAAGCAGGTGTGATTAGAAGTGCCGTATTGATGCTAGCCCTAGGTGAGGACGAGGCGGCAGAGGTGATGAAATTTTTAAGCCCAAAAGAAGTACAAAAATTGGGTGCCGCCATGGCCACCATGAAATCGGTAGCCCGTGAGCAAGTAGAAACTGTGGTGTCTGAATTTATTACCGAAGCCGAGCAAAGCAGTGATTTTGGTCATGATTCTGACGAATATATCCGCTCTGTATTGACCAAAGCACTGGGTGACGATAAAGCGTCGAACTTGTTGAACCGTATCCTGCAATCGCGCGATGCCAGTGGCATTGAAAGCCTGAAATGGATGGACGCTTATACGGTGGCGGAGTTTATTAAAAACGAACATCCACAAATTATTGCGACCATTCTGGTGCATTTGGAGGCCGATCAATCGTCCGAAATCATCGGCCATTTTACTGACCGCCTACGTCAAGACGTCATGCTACGGATTGCTACGCTGGATGGCGTGAAACCGATTGCATTAAAAGAACTGAATGACGTGATGACCAAGCTGCTGACTGGCAACGAAAACATCAAAAAACAAACCATGGGTGGCATAAAAGTTGCAGCTGAAATTATGAACTTTATGACGGGTGATAACGAGGCCAGCGTGATGGAAGGCTTGCGTAATTATGATGACGAAATGGCACAGAAAATCATGGATGAGATGTTTGTCTTTGACAATATCTTAGACATTGACGACAAGGGTATCCAAGTCATGCTGCGCGAAGTGCAATCAGAAATGCTCATCATTGCACTCAAAGGTGCTTCTGAAGAAATGCGTGACAAAATATTTAGAAATATGTCGTCGCGTGCCGCAGAGATGATGCGTGAAGATTTAGAAAGTAAAGGCCCAGTGAAGCTTTCCGAAGTAGAAGCCCAGCAAAAACAAATCTTGCAAATTGTGCGCCGCTTGGCGGATGAAGGGCAGATTATGCTGGCGGGTAAAGGCGATGACGATAAATATGTATAAAACAGAGGTAAAGGAAGTAATCCATGTCAGTAGCCATTCCTAAAGAACAACAAACGGCGTACCAGCGTTGGGAGATGTCGTCTTTTCCCGATGATAACAAGCCTGTGCCCAATGTGCGGCCAAGCAAAAAAGCCGAGGCACCAGAAGGCCCGTCAGTCAGTGCAATTTTAGACAGCGTACGTAAAGAAGCCTTTACCAAAGGGTTGCAAGAAGGCTTTGCTGTGGGTATGGCGCAAGGGCGCGAGCAAGCCGAAGCGGAACGTCAACAATTTGCTGCGCTGATGCAAGGTTTTACCGATTCACTAGAGCGTAGAGATGAAGTGATTGCTGACGAATTGCTATCGTTGGCGTTGGACATTGCCAAATCCATGTTGAAAGTTAAACTGAACGTGGATACTGCGGCGCTGATTCCAGTGGTGGTGGATGCCATCCACTACTTACCTTATGTACAAAAACCGGCGCGTATTTTGGTACACCACGATGATGCGCATATTTTGCGTGAATATTTGGCAGAAGAAATTGCCAGCCAAGAGTGGCAGATTTTAGAAGATTCCAGCATAGAACGTGGTGGCTGCTTAGTAGAAACCGGTGCTAACCAGATAGATGCCAGCAATGGCGTACGCTGGAAACGCATTACCGAAGCGCTGTCCAAACATGATGATTGGTTGTTGCCATGACTGACGTCAATGGCAAAAATCATACCGTACATACCGAGCGTTGGCACAGCTATATCCGCGATTGCAAAGAGATTTTGCAATTGGTGGAACCGCTGGAAATTGCCGGGCGCATTACTAAACTGACAGGCTTAGTGATGGAAGCCGCTGGCATTAAATTACCGATAGGCAGTGCTTGTTACGTGCCGCTATCAGAAGGCAGCCGGGTTGAGGCCGAAGTGGTGGGTTTTGACGGCGACCACTTATTGTTAATGCCACAAAGCAGTGTCGATGGTGTGGTACCTGGTGCCAAAGTATTTGCCATGGATGTGTTTGAAACCTTACCCAAACCCACGCATGGCAGACCACCACGCCGCCGTGCGCATGACCGCGCCCGCCACTTGCCAGTGGGTGATGCCTTGCTGGGCCGTGTAGTGGATGGCGCTGGCAACCCTTTAGATAATCTAGGAAAAATTGTCTCCACTGAAAGTGCACCTTTAAGTGCGCGCCCCACCAACCCTTTATCGCGCGCACCCATTGAAGACACGTTAGATGTCGGCGTACGTGCCATTAATAGCATGCTGACGGTTGGTCGCGGCCAACGCATGGGCTTATTTGCAGGCTCGGGCGTGGGTAAAAGTGTGCTGCTAGGCATGATGGCACGCTATACCACCGCCGACGTGATTGTGGTGGGCTTGATAGGTGAACGTGGCCGTGAGGTGAAAGAGTTTATTGAACAAATTTTAGGCGCCGAAGGCTTGGCGCGCTCTGTGGTGGTCGCAGCGCCTGCTGATGCATCTGCTTTGATGCGTCTACAAGGCGCTAACTACGCCACCACGATTGCCGAGACGTTTAGAAATCAAGGCAAAAACGTGTTGTTGATTATGGATTCATTAACGCGTTATGCCATGGCACAACGTGAAATTGCTTTGGCGATTGGCGAGCCACCAGCCACCAAAGGCTACCCGCCGTCTGTGTTTGCTAAATTACCTGCGTTGGTAGAGCGCACTGGCAATGGCGCGCGTGGTGAAGGGTCGATTACTGCGTTTTATACAGTGTTGACTGAAGGCGATGACCAACAAGACCCGATTGCCGATGCGGCACGCGCCATTTTGG
>DASWSZ010000081.1:0-7459 GCA_036402395.1 Methylophilus sp. | reverse complement strand
GCTACCCACAACATGTCTTTTTTAGGATGGCGTAAATTAGAAAAATTGACCGGCACGGGTTTGGCCCAACCAAATAATACGCCGCCTAACATCACCGTCAGCGCCGGCAGCAGTATGGTGCCAAAGGGGTCAATGTGTTTAAACGGATTTAAGGTGATTCTTCCCAGTTTTTCTGCGGTTAAATCGCCAAAATACTTGGCGGCATAGCCATGCGCAGCCTCATGCACGGTAATGGCAAACAAGATAGGAATGGCATAAACCGCTATTTTTTGTGCAATCGAGAGTTCCAAGTGTGCTTTCTACCACTACATTAAATAAACAACTTAATTAAATAAACAATACAGTCACGGGTTGCCAAAATACAAATTAAATACCCAGTGCTTTCACATCACCCATACCTGCCCGCACAATAGTAGGCACTTCTTCGGTGAGGTCTACCACTGTGGTCTCACCTATTTGTGTAATGTCCGAGTCAATCACCAAATCAAGCTGGTGCTCTAAGCGCTCGCGGATTTCCCAAGCGATATTCAGTGCCGCGTCATCGCCCGGCAATTGCAAAGTCATGCTTAACATGGGCGCGTTGTGCGCTTCTAATAAAGCCTGTGTGACTTGATGCTGCGGCACGCGTATGCCTATGGTGCTACGTTTGGCATGTTGCAAACGACGCGGCAACTCGCGACTCGCTTCCAATATAAAAGTGTACGGCCCCGGCGTATTGGCTTTTAATAATCTAAACTGCGTATTGTTGACCTTGGCATAATGGCTTAATTCACTTAAGTTTCTACACATTAAGCTAAACAAATGCCGCTCATCGACACCACGGATTTGGCGAATGTTATCTTGCGCCTCTTTATGGCCAATGGCACAGCCCAAGGCGTAACTAGAATCGGTGGGATACGCAATCACACCGCCCTGCTGCAAAATATCCACCGCCTGCTTAATTAAGCGTGGTTGCGGGTTGTCTGCATTGATTACAAAGTACTGAGCCATGGAGTCAGGTGCGTGAAGTAAGGTGCGTGAGGTAAGATATGGGTTGAACAGCAGCTTAGTTAAGGCGTTGCGCTTCTTCCCAATCTTGCCAAATTGGAATACAGCCATGTGGCAAGTCAGGCAAGTTGCCCATTTCCATATAAGACAAGCCAGGGCCATGATAATCTGAACCTTGCGATGCTTTTAAACCAAAGCGATGCGCAATCACTGCAAATTGTTGATATTGCGGCGGCGTATGGCTGCCGGTCACGACTTCAATCGCCGCGCCGCCATAACTACGAAATTCATGCATGAGTAAATGCATATTCACAAAGCCTAAATCGTAACGGCCGGGATGCGCAATCACTGCGGTACCACCACTGGCGTTAATCAGCGTTACCGCTTCTTCCAAGCCCATCCATTGGTGGTCGACAAAGCCTGGTTTGCCTTTGACCAAAAACTTTTTAAACACCGATTTCACGTTTTTAGCATGGCCGGCTTGAACCAAATATTGGGCAAAATGGCTACGCGTCATAATGCTTTGTTTAGCAAAGGTTTTGGCACCTTCATACGCGCCAGCGATACCAGCTTTGGCTAGGCCAGCGGCCATTTCTATTGCGCGCTCTTCGCGGCCTATGCGCACTTTGGCTAAAGCGGTCATCAAAGCCGCATTTTCTGGATTAATTTTTAAACCAACGATGTGCAAGGTGCGTCTTTTCCATGTCACAGAAATTTCCACGCCATTAATAAAGGCAATGTCATGCAGCTTGGCCGCTTCTGCTGCCATGGCTAAGCCTCCTAAATCATCATGGTCTGTTAAGCCAAGCACTTTAACGCCACGCTGCGCAGCGTGTGCAACCAAGTCTTGTGGCGGCAGCAAGCCATCTGAAATAGTCGAGTGGCAGTGCAGATCAATTAATGCGGGCATAAATCCATAAGTGTTTTGCAATCATAGCCAAATCATAGCAAAATACAGGCATTACCGATAGCGCGAACATGCATGCCTATACTTGTCTCACCTAACGACTAGCCATAGTTAACTGCTCGCCTTATTGAATGATTGTCACACTTGTCTAATTGTCATACTTGCCCACTAGAATGTTGCCATGAAAATTTTGTTTGATTTACTCCCAGTCATTTTGTTTTTTGTTGGCTACAAGCTGTTTGATATTTATGTCGCCACCGCCGCTGCCATAGGAACGACCTTAGCGCTGATTGTCTACAGCAAACTTGTGCACAAAAAAGTGGACAAAATGCTGTTGGTCAACGGCGCGATTATTTCAGTACTGGGCGGTATCACACTGTTGTTGCATGACAAAACTTATATCATGTGGAAACCGACGGTGTTGTATTGGTTGGGTGCGGTGGTGTTATTAGTTTCACAAACGCTATTTAACAAAAACCTAATACAACAAATGATGCAAAAAATGTTGAATCCGCCAGATAGCATTTGGCGCCAACTGAATTGGTTATGGATTGCTTTTTTAGTCGGGCTAGGCTTTTTAAACTTATATGTTGCATTTAATTTTTCTGAAAACACTTGGGTCAACTTCAAACTATTCGGCGTTACCAGCATGCTGTTTATCTTTATGATTGCGCAAACACTGGTGTTAAAACGCTATTTGGTTGATCAAGAGTCCTCATAAAATCAGTCATTTATCTAATTAAATTGCGATACTAAGGAATCAATATGTGGTACATGATTATGGCGGAAGACACGCCAGGCAGTTTGGACAAACGCTTAAATGCCAGAGCAGCGCATTTGGCTAGATTAGAATTATTACAAAATGCAGGCCGCTTGTTATTGGCCGGTCCCTGCCCTGCTATTGATAGCGTAGACCCAGGGCCAGCCGGTTATAGCGGCAGCTTGATTGTGGCAGAGTTTGCCAGCCTAGAAGCAGCACAAACATGGGCCAATGCCGACCCCTATGTCAGCGCAGAGGTCTATGCCAGCGTTACAGTAAAACCTTTTCGTAAAACTTTACCTTAAACTTGTATGCACTTAACCCAAATCATTGAACAACGATTAGCTAGCTTGCAGCCTATTTCCTGCACCTTAGAAGACCAAAGTGCGCTGCATGCAGGTCATGCCGGCAACGGCGGTGGTGGGCATTTTCAGTTGCATATCGTAAGCTCGCAATTTTCGCAAAAATCGCAGATAATGCGACACAGAATGATTTATCAAGCACTTAACGACTTAATTCCGCAACAAATTCATGCACTAAGCATCGTTGCAATTGCACCAGATGACCCCACATAATATTTTGATGTCTATCAATAGCTTACTTAAACTCAAGGATTTCATATGAAAATCAAACAACTCATGATCGTTACCGCCACACTCGCCTCAATCGCGTATTTACCTAGCGTAGTCGCTGCAGATGCAGTCGCCACTGTCAACGGCAAACCGATTAAACAATCTTGGGTGGATTACATTACCCGCGATGCCGAAGCGCGCGGCCAAAAACCAAATGAGAACATGAAAGGCGCGATTATCAACGAATTAGTCGGGTCAGAATTGGCGTATCAAGAAGCACAAAAAATGGGCATTGATAAACAGCCAGACTTTATTGCCAACGAAGAATTAGCCCGCCGTAAATTGTTAGTCAATGCGTTCTTAGCCGATTTTATGAAAAAAAATCCAGTGTCAGAAGCAGACAAAAAACAAGCCTACGAGCAATACAAAAAAGAATTGGGCGACAAAGAATATAACGCCCGTCATATTTTGGTGAAAACAGAAGCAGAAGCCAATGACATTTTGGCACAGGTTAAAAAAGGTACGGACTTTGCTAAATTAGCCAAAGAAAAATCATTAGACCCAGGCTCTAAAGAAAAAGGCGGCGATTTAGGCTGGTTCTCACCGGCTGGTATGGTTAAACCGTTTAGCGATGCCGTCATGGAATTGAAAAAAGGCGAAGTGGTGGCCGCCCCAGTACAAACGCAATTTGGCTGGCATGTGATTAAAATGGTTGATACTCGTGCTACCCAAGTACCGGCTTACGATAAAGTAAAAGAAGGCTTAGAGCGCACCCTGCAACAACGCAAACTTGAAAAAATGATGTTGGGTTTAAAAGATAAAGCCAAAATAGAATTGACAGGCGCACCTAAAAAATAAGTGCTTGCTTAAACTAGTTTGTTATTTAAAAGCCTGCTTTTGCAGGCTTTTTTATTTTGCGCTGTGCGCAGACAAGCGAGCAAAACCCATACGATAAAGCCAAAGAGTTAAATTCTAAGCCCATAAAACCTAACGGTATAAAACGATGTATAATAAGAACTATTATCATTTAGATTGCTCTTAATCAGCATGACTATTTTAAATACACTATTGCCGGGCGAACATGGCACCATCCTCGCGATCCACGCCGAACATGGCTTGCATCAACGCTTAAACGCACTAGGCTTTAGAATTGGTAAAAAAATTGAATTGATACGTCGCGCCAGTTTTAATGGCCCTTTGCATGTGCGCATAGGTGCGACCGACATTATTTTGCGTGATGTGGAAGCACAACGCATACAATTGCATTCTGCTTAGATTTAGCTCAAACGCATGAAGCGCATTGCACTCTTAGGCATGCCCAATACGGGCAAGTCCACCTTATTTAATCGTTTAAGCGGCGCCTCTGCGCGCGTTGGCAACTGGCCAGGCATCACCGTCGATTTAATGAGCGCCAAATTGTTAATTGGTGGCCACATTGCTGAACTGATTGATTTACCCGGACTATACGATTTACACGGCTTTTCCGATGACGAGCAGGTGGTGCGTCACTTTCTCAGCAACCATGCTGTCGATTTAGCCATCATCGTACTCAATAGCTCACAAATTGATCGCCAGCTATCCTTAGCATTACAAATCAAACAGTTAGGCTTACCCACCTTGCTATTACTGAATATGCAAGACGAGGCCAAACGCGCTGGCATTACCATAGATACCGACGCCATGGCACAGCAGCTAGGCTTTCCTGTGCTTACCATCAGCGCTAAATACGGTGACGGCTGCCCACAAGCTTTACAAATTGCCGGGCAAACACTCAACAGCAACCAAGCCGCTGTAGCACCGGCCAAGATTGCAGAGCTATTGGAAGCAGATAGTCAAATTGAGCAGGAAATGCAAGCCATTGTAAATCAGGCTGTGCAAATGCCGCTCAAACTCAGTGATGACACCACTGATCACATAGATAAAGTATTGCTACATCCTTGGTTAGGTTTGCCACTGTTTTTCCTGGCCATGTTTTTATTGTTTCAATTTATATTTACCGCAGGCAAACCGTTGCAAGATGCCATGGCATGGTTGCTAGAAGCCTTGCGTGTTAATGCCTTAGAGCCATTGCTAGCTGGGCTACCAACATGGCTTAACGGCTTACTATTAGATGGAATTTTTAACGGCATCAGTACTGTGGCTGCGTTTGTGCCAATTATTGTGCTGTTCTTTTTGGTCATGAGTATGGTGGAAGACAGCGGTTATTTATCTCGCGCCGCCTTTTTAATGGACGCGCTGATGGCCAAAATGGGCTTGGATGGCCGCGGTTTTGTCATGGTATTGATGGGCTTTGGCTGTAACGTGCCAGCGCTGATGGGCACACGTGTCATGCGTAGTCGGCCGATGCGCTTGTTGACCATGCTAGTGATTCCGCTATCCTTATGTTCAGCACGTTTGCAAGTATTTTTGTTTATGATCGCCACTTTATTTGCTGCCAATCAAGCCGCTTATATTATGTTTTCTTTGTATATGGTGAGCTTTTTCACCATTTTCTTAACCGCCATTTTGTTTAAAAACCAGTACCAAAGCACCGAGCCATTTATCTTAGAACTCCCTCCTTACCGCTTCCCTACCCCGCGTCAAATATGGCTGCGCGGCTGGCAAGAGGTCAAACATTTTCTGAGTCGCGCCAGCAAATTTATTGTGATAGGCGTGGTATTGGTCTGGGCCATGACGCATTTCCCCACCGATGTGCCTGCTGCCAGCAGCGCCACTTGGGCCGGACAAATAGGACAGTTTTTTGCGCCCGTACTCGACCCAATAGGCATAGACACGCAACTGGCGATTGCGTTGATTTTTGGCTTTGTCGCCAAAGAAATCGTCATAGGCTCGTTGGCTGTGATTTATGGGTTAAATGGCGACGCCTTAAGCCATCAAATCGCCATGAATATTGACTGGGTGCAAGGCATGAGCTTTATGCTGTTCACGCTGATTTATACGCCCTGCTTATCCACGATTGCCACCATGAAGTCAGAATCCAAAAGCAGCGCTTTTATGTGGCTTTCTATCGCCTGGTCACTGGGCTTGGCTTGGGTCATCAGTTTTATGTTTTACCAAGGTGCGCGGGCGCTAGGCTTTTAATTTTTCGCAAGTTTAAGCGCACTTTTCTGTTAAAATAATGGTTGAAAATCATTATTTTAAAGCGCTTAACTTCATGTCCACTCCCCAATCTAATGTTCACTTTTTAAGCCTGCGTGGTAGCACGGCTTTATCACAATTTCGCTTAGACAAACTGTACGCCACTTTAAAAAGCGTCGCGCCCAGCATACAACATGTGTATGCCGAATTTGTACATTTCGCCTTTAGCCAAGCCGCGTTAAATGCTAATGAGCAAGCTACGCTAGCGCAAATTTTAACGTACGGTCCAAGCACGCAAACAGAATCGCCGAATGGCGATTTATTTCTAGTGGTACCGCGCATAGGCACCATCTCACCGTGGGCCTCCCGCGCCACCGATATTGCCAATAACTGCGGTTTACTGAATATGTTACGGTTAGAGCGCGGTATTGCTTATTACGTGACCAGCAGCCAACCATTAAGCGAAGCTGAAAAAGCAGCGTTTAAAGCAGTCATTCATGACCGCATGACAGAAACCGTGCTGTATGCTTTGCCTGACGCTGAAAAACTTTATCACCATGCCGACCCAAAACCATTTAACACCATAGATATTTTACAGGGGGGCAGCACTGCACTAAACGCCGCCAATTACGACATGGGCTTGGCGCTGTCACCAGATGAAGTGGACTACTTGGTAGAAAACTTTAGCAAAATGGGGCGCAACCCGACCGACGTTGAGCTGATGATGTTTGCGCAAGCCAACTCCGAACATTGCCGCCATAAAATCTTTAATGCCGATTGGGTGATTGATGGCGTGCAGCAAGAAATTTCGTTGTTTGGCATGATACGCAATACACATAAACTCAACCCCGGCCATACCGTGGTGGCCTATTCAGACAACTCATCCATTGTGCAAGGTCAGAAAACGCAGCGCTTTTACCCTAATGCCAGCGGTGAATATGGCTATGTCGAAGATGACATGCATTACTTGATGAAAGTGGAAACGCATAACCACCCGACCGCGATTTCGCCCTTTGCCGGCGCGGCTACAGGCGCGGGCGGTGAAATTCGCGATGAAGGCGCCACCGGGATAGGCTCTAAACCCAAAGCGGGTTTAACCGGATTCTCAGTCTCCAATTTGAATATTCCCAACTTTAGCCAGCCATGGGAAGCGCC
>DASWSZ010000080.1:0-21712 GCA_036402395.1 Methylophilus sp. | reverse complement strand
AGGCCAAACCAAGAGCAACCCGTGGTTGTGGGTGATGTAAGGCTTGCAAACATAGCGGCTGCACCGCTTCATCCAACACTAATTTTTGCTGCAAGTACGACAAACCCAAAGCCGCGCTGCCTAAGTAACCACTCACCCAAATATCGTCACCCACCTGTGCACCGCCGCGCGTCAGCGCTTGCCCAGTCGGCACTTCGCCCATGATTTGCACACAGATATTCAATGGACCACGCGTGGTATCGCCACCAATCAGGGCGATATTAAACGCGTCGGCACAAGCAAAAAAGCCACGTGAAAACTCGCCTAACCACGCCTGGTCAATATTAGGCAATGAAATCGCCAAGGTCGCCCATTTTGGCGTAGCGCCCATTGCAGCCATGTCGGATACATTGACTGCCAGTGATTTCCAACCGATATCATACGGTGCGCAATCTGCATAAAAGTGAGTACCCACTACCGACATATCTACTGAAACAGCGAGTTGATGGCCTGCCATTAGTCTAATTAATGCAGCATCATCGCCTATGCCCAAATCAGCATTGGGCGCAGGGCGAGTGAAGTATTGTTGGATAAGATTAAACTCTGGCGTCATAAGCTTGCTAATAATGGATGTGACTAGCGATTATTTATCTAGTGATATTTATAAAGTGGTTACTTATGTAAAGTACGCAAGCGTTTGGGATTAGAACAATTCCGCCACAGCCAAATGCTCGCCAGCACCAACAAGGTACCAACAGCATCGGCCAACCAATCGCCGGTACTTGCCATGCGCGTTTCTGTTAATGCACCTTGCAATAACTCAATAAGCGCGCCATAACTCAATAAACCAAGCATGATCCATCGCATCTTTTGTGAGTAAGCCAGCGCAGCTAGCGTGGTCAGCAATGCAAATACTGCCATATGCTGCACTTTATCCCAGTAAGGCCAGCCGCCAGTTTTTGGTGCCAATTCAACAAGCATTAGGTAAGTCACCAGCATTAGCAACGCCCAAAACACAGAGCGGAAGCTGCGCTGTAATAACACGTAAAACGTTTTCGTCATTAGAAAAATCTCTTGGATGATAAGATTAAACAGGTTGCTCTTATTAAACTGGCTTGAGGGCAGACTTTGGCCTAAACGCTTTCACCACTGCCTCCTGTGTTTCTATATAGGGCATTGCATGTGTTTCCGTAGCAAGCAAATCTAAACAATAAGGTACCGCCGCAAAAATACCATGGACTAAGGTATTGCCTGCCGCATCTTTTAGCCCTTCCAAGGTTTCTTGTATAGCCTTGGGTTGACCGGGCAAATTAATAATCAAACATTGCTTACGGATGACCGCGACTTGGCGCGACAAAATGGCGGTAGGTACAAAGTGCAGACTAATCTGGCGCATTTGCTCACCAAAGCCAGGCATGTGCTTATCGGCCACGGCCAGCGTAGCTTCTGGTGTCACATCGCGCAACGCCGGTCCGGTACCGCCGGTGGTCAGTATCAAATGACAGCCTTCGGCATCCACCAAATCCATCAACGTCTCGGCGATGGTGTCTTGCTCATCCGGGATCAGCCTTGCCAGCGTTTCAAATGGCGATGCCAATGCTTTTTTCAGCCAACCTTGCAAATGTGGGATACCTTGATCCTCATACAGCCCCTGCGAAGCGCGGTCGCTGATAGACACCAAACCGATTTTAATGAATTGTTTTGACATACACCTGTCGTAGTAATTGTATTAAACTCAATCATAACATTTTCGATCACTTTACATTTGTTACTACTGTACATTTGCAACCTTAAGGAATTCTATGCGCGATCAATCTGGCGTTTCCATGGTCAACATCATGCCGGCATCACATAAACATTTGCATAAAAAAGGGTATGCTAAAGCCATCGCACTGCCCCAAGCATTAGCGCAACAATCTCAGCAAAAAAAATGGGCTTTATTATTGGCCATCACCATATTGTTTTTGATAGTCAGCACCTTTGTCAACGCGGCCGATAACCTCTATGCTAAAAATTACAGAGCACAAAACAGTGCTGGCCTAGTGTCTGCCCTTGCAGCCCCTGATACCAAAATGTACGTCAGCAACCATAAAGAAGATGACAATATCAGCATGCTAGAAAGCGGCTATGACATGATGGGCAGCAGTGGTTTTGATGCCGGAGACGTGCCAGCTGATTTAGCTTTGGCGCACGGCAAAGCTATTAAAGCTGATGTAGTGCTGGTGTACAGCAAATATGGGTCTGCCAAAACCGCCAGCTCTAAAATAGAGATGATTAAAGAAGCGGCTAAAGCTGGTAAAGAACTCACCGAAAAAGACGTGGCGGAGGAACCTACCACGTATAAATACTACGCCAGCTATTGGGCTAAATTACCCACCCCCGCGCTAGGCGTGCATATCATTAAATTGTCAGTGCAAAATGATGAGGAAGCCACAGAAAAAACTAATATTGCTGGCTTGCAATTGTTAGCGGTGATTAAAGGCTCGCCCGCAGCCAAAGCGGGCTTAGTGCGTGGTGACCGTTTACTTAAAATTAACGATATTACACTTGAGAAACCAGAAGATTTAACCACTGCCGTAAGAGCCCTGCGTGGCAAATCCGTGACGCTACGCTATGCCCGCGCCGACGCTGAACAAGTGACCCAAGCCCAACTCAATTAATCGCTGCTTGGCTAAAGCCACGCTGTAAGCGTGGCTTTTTTGTGGGCAATGTATGGTAAGCTAAGCTCAAAATAACTAACCATTCGTCCATATGTTACAAGAAATTTTCCTAGCCATTAGCCAAAAAAAACAAACCATTACTCAGCAAGAGCTGATGTTTTTTTTACGTGACATCGTTGCAGAAATTCGACCAAAAAACCCCGAAAATAGTGATGAAGCCGCTAGGGCAATTTTAGCGCTATGCTTTACCTTAAGCCAGTTCCCTGCCTATGCGGTGAGCTTGAGAGACGCCGTACTCAGCGTCATTAAAGAGAAAAGGTCGGTATCGCTGTTTGCTGATTCTGGCATTATTAGTAACCGTGGCTTTTTTTCAGAACTATTTAGGCGTATTTCCCACCGCATTTTGCCAGACGTGATGGATGAAAAATACTTAAAGGATACCTTTGGCCTGATTTTCCATAAGCGTAGCGATGCACTTTGGGTAGAAGGCGTGCCCGATAGCGTGTGGGCGGACTTATTCAACTGCCTAAAATTAAATGAAGCGCCTGACGAGCTAAAAGAGCGTGCCAGCACACAATTGGTAGACGCCATCCAGGTATTGTCATATCGCCTGTCGGCCTCTGGTTTAGAGCCAGAACTGATTAAAAATCATGAAGATTTAGAAAACTATGCTTCACCATTTATTACACAAAACGTTGAGTTATTAGCGTTTTTGGCAGCAGAGCGACCAGAAGTTGCCGACATCAACCATGTCAAAGTGATGCTAGACCAGTGTTTGGCTGTGACCGAAAAAGTCAGAAAAAGCTGCGAGCAATCTGGGACCAGCATAGAACTCACTGGCCTAATACAGCGCATCAAACAACAAATTGCTCGTCTCAAATTACTGTTTAATATTTTAATTCATATCAAACATGATATCGGCCAACTGCCTAGCGAGCTGCCGGAAGCGCATACTGTGGCCCTTAAAGTGGTGCCGCTATTTAAGTCACTGGTGGCGGCAGAATGCAATAAAAACAATATTGCCGCGCATTGGCGCGAAAATATGGAGCTAATGGCGTTACGCGTCACCGAAAACGCAGGCCGCACTGGTGAACACTATATTGCAGAAAACCGGGCACAGTATTTCGCCTTGTTAAAATCCGCCATGGGCGCTGGCCTCATTATCACTTGCATGGCCGTCATCAAACTGCTGATTACCGGCGCGCACTTGCCACCACTGAGCGAAACCATTCTGATTAGCCTGAATTACGGCTTAGGCTTTGTGCTAATACATGTCTTACACTTTACCGTAGCTACCAAGCAACCAGCGATGACGGCCGCCACCATTGCCGCTACCATAGGCGAAGGTGACAGCAAGATTAAAAGCCTGGATAAACTGGTAAAGATCGTGTCACAAACGGTGAGCAGCCAAACCAGCGCGGTCATTGGCAACGTCATTGTGATTATTCCGTTTGCTATCTTAATTGATATGCTGATTCAATATTGCACTGGCCATCACTTTGTGACGCCAGAAAAGGCACAGGCACTGTTGCAATCAAATGACCCATTGGTGACTGGCACCGTATTGTATGGAGCGGTGGCCGGTGTGTGTTTGTTCTTGGCGGGCTTAATTGCGGGCTACCATGATAACTTAGCCGCCTTTAATCAAATTCCAGAGCGCATTAACGCGTTACCACGCTTAAAAAAATGGCTGGGTGCGCAACGTTTGCAAACCGTTTCAGACTATATCCGTGATAATTTGGGCGCACTGGCCGGCAACTTTTACTTCGGCTGTTTGCTGGGTGTTACTTCTGGCTTAGGGGTGATGCTAGGCTTACCACTGGACATTCGGCATGTCACGTTTGTGTCGGCATTTTTTGGCTTTTCACTGCCCGCCCTAGAGTTTCAATTAAGCCACTATATGATAGCGGTAGCCTTGCTAAGCATCGTGCTGGTCGCCACCGCCAACTTATTCACCAGCTTCTTTTTGGCGCTCTATGTGGCCATGAAATCCAGAAAAGTACGTTTTGAACATTGGCGTGTGTTTACTAAAACTTTACTATCAAGATTAAACCAGCACCCCAATGAATTCTTTTTGCCACCAAAAGAATAGACTAGACTAGGGTTGAGTGACAGCCAGAAATGGCTAATAGAAAGCAGCTATAACTTTTTAACAAATAACACGTACTGATTCTGCTCTTTACTCAGCTTGATCAGCTCATACGGGTTATTCGCAATCAAGGTTTTGATATTATTGACCGCCGACTCGCGTTCCACAGAAATCTTCACGACTTCACCTTGACTCAACAAATCCAGCACTTCTTTGGTTTGTATCATCGGTAATGGGCTTTCAGTATTGCCCAACGCTAATTGCGCTTGATAGCTAATCTCCATTGCGTTCTCCTTATGATTATTTAGCTCTGTTCCGTGGCCTCGATGATTTCACGGATTAATTTGAACAACTCGCGACTACTTTTGGGCGGCTTGTTGGCAGCCGCTTCTTTTTGTGCGTTACGTATTAATGTGCGCAATTGTTGACTATCACTATGCGGATAAGTCACTAAAAACTCCGATACCGCTTCAGCATCTTCCAGCAAACGTGTGCGCCAGCGTTCCATCCCATGAAAACGCGCACTTTCTTCGTTATGTTTGCCTTCCCAGCGCTGTAGCTGATCAACAATAGGCACAATATCGACATCGCGCATCAAACGGCCAAGGTATTGTTTTTGACGGCGGATAGCACCATTGGCGGTGATCTTTTTCGATTCCATTACCGCTTCATACAAGGCCTCTGGCAAATTCAGCTTAAGTAATTTGTCTTTGGGCAAATCCACCAATTTTTTACCGATATCTTGCGCAGCATCAGCCTCAGCCTTCAGCTTGGTTTTACTCAGTGGGATGGGTTGTTCGGTTTTATCTTGCATGTTTTTTATCAAGTGCGGCATGACTCAGCCAATCACGGTATGATAACAGTTTTACTGGCATCATTTAACCCTTAAAGACATGGTCATGGATTTAGATACCCTCAAACAACTCTCGCAAGACGTATTACATCTGGCTAAACAAGCAGGCGCTAGCTCGGCCGAAACTGAAGTTAGCTATGGCACTGGGCAAACCGTCTCTGTGCGCTTGGGCGAAGTGGAAAACATTGAATACAACCGTGACAAAGGCTTTTCCGTCACCGTTTATTTTCAACAGCAAAAAGGCCATGCCAGCAGTTCAGACCTAAGCCCACAAGCGCTCAAAGACACGGTAGAGGCAGCCTGCAATATTGCCAAATATACCGCCAAAGATGCGTTTTGTGGTTTGGCAGATGCCACGTTGATGGCCAAAGAAGTCCCGGATTTAGACTTGTTTCACCCTTGGGAAATCAGCGTAGAAGAGGCAAAACTGCTGGCACAACAATGTGAAGCAGCGGCGTTGGCGGTAGATACACAACGCATTACCAACTCAGAAGGTGCCAGTGTCTACAACAATACGGGCGTGTTTGCCTATGCCAACTCACATGGCTTTGTCGGTGGCTATCCCAGCACACGGCATAGCATCAGTTGCTCGGTCATAGCAGAACAAGATGACGCCATGCAGCGTGATTATTGGTATAGCAATGCTCGCGATGCCAAAGAGCTGGTCTCGGCAGAGCAGGTGGGGCGTATTGCAGGTGAGCGCGCAGTGCGGCGTTTGGGCAGCAAGCCCATTAAAACTGGCCAATACCCAGTATTGTTTGAAGCGCCATTGGCAGGCGGACTGATTTCATCGCTAGTGAGTGCTATTTCTGGCGGTAGCCTATACCGTAAATCGTCTTTTTTGTTGGATAGCCTAGGCAAATCGGTGGCGTCCTCCACCCTTAATATACAAGAGCAGCCGCACTTGCTAAAAGGCGTTGCTAGCAGCCCATTTGACAGTGAGGGCGTGGCCACCAAAGCGCGCCAACTAGTGGAAAATGGTGTGTTACAAGGCTATGTGTTATCCAGTTATTCGGCACGTAAACTAGGCATGCAAACGACTGGCAATGCAGGCGGTGCACATAATTTAATTGTGCAAGCTACTGGTCATAGCTTTGCCGACTTACTCAAGACCATGGGCACAGGCTTATTGGTCACGGAAGTATTGGGTCACGGCCTGAATATGGTGACTGGGGATTACTCACGCGGCGCTGCTGGTTTTTGGGTTGAGGATGGCATCATCGTGCATGCGGTGGAGGAAATTACCATCGCTGGCAATATGAAAGACATGCTCAATCATATTGTGGCGATAGGTACTGATGCAATTCCACATAACTCTAAACATACCGGCTCAATTTTGATAGAACGTATGACGGTGGCTGCTGGCGCTTAACTATTTAAGCGTATATTGTAATTAGCCAGCCAATAAAAAAGCCCCTGCCGGGGCTTTTTTAATTTGCAAAGTCATGTATTTTAATCTATCGATTATTTAACTTCATCCGCAGGTTTATCTTCATCGGCAGCTTCAAAATCACCATCATCTTTCGTCAAATCCTGCGCAATTAAACCATCACTGACTTGACTAGCGCGACGTTGTAGGTAAGCATCACGCAAAAATGCATAAGGATCTAGCGAGGCATTGTCTACCAAGTCTTTAGATTCTAATAACTGCGTGCGCTTATCAATCAACTGCGCGGTACGCAATTGGTTATGCAGTCTAATTTCCCCGATATTATGGGTATAAGTAATTGGGTCAGTGGTCACCGTATCAAACACAAACCCCGTCGTATCACGCACCGTGCTTGGGCCAATAAATGGTAACACCAAGTAAGCGCCGTTGCTCACGCCCCAATGGCCCAAGGTCTGTCCAAAGTCTTCATTACGCTTTTCGATACCATCCATACTGGCAACATCAATAAAACCTGCTAAACCAAAGGTGCTATTAATCACAAAACGACCAGCATCGACAAATGCATGTTCAAATTTAAATTGCAGCAAATCGTTGAGCACCGTGGTTAACGAGCCGAGATTGCTAAAGAAATTACTAATGCCTTTACGCACAGGCGATGGCGTGACTGTTTTATAAGCAGTCGCCACTGGTTTAATCACGGCTTTATCAGCGACATCGTTAAACTTATAAATACCACGGTTCATGCCTTCTAAAGGATCTTTATTTGCTGCCGATGCACACCCCGTCACCATTACAATCAGCGCACTGACCAGCAAAATTTTTGTTGTTTGTTTGTTCATTTCATCATCACTTAATTTTATGAGGTCTGACGGTAGTCGTCAGGCATCTGTAATACAGGTTTAACAATTATCACTTAGGCTGTTAGGATTGTCCATAGTATAGCCAGCATAGACACCCCCCAATTGCAGGAAATAAGGGATAAATCATGTATTTATCCAATAACTGCCGTAATATTAAGCAAAACTTACACCAATATAGTTAAAACAGCTTAAATGGCTGCTGATTTGTATAAGGCCAAGGCTAGGCCACGTTGTACCGCATGGTCGACTACTGGATAAGGGTAGTGTTTACCAAGCTGCAAACCCAGCAATTGCTGCTGCAGTGCCGGTATTGTCCAAGGCGCATGGATGTCTTTGTCACTACAACGCGCTAATTCTGGTACATATTTGCGAATAAACCTGGCCTTGGCATCAAATTTTTCCGATTGTGACACCGGGTTAAAAATTCTAAAGTAAGGTTGTGCATCGCAGCCAGTAGAAGCCGCCCATTGCCAACCGCCGTTGTTGGCGGCAAAATCAAAATCAATGAGTTTTTCGGCAAAATAGCGCTCACCCCAACGCCAGTCTATCAATAAATCTTTCACTAAAAAGCTGGCCGTCACCATACGCAAACGGTTATGCATATAGCCAGTTTTATTCAGCTGACGCATGGCCGCATCTACAATCGGATAACCCGTTTGACCGTCACACCACGCCTGAAACAAAGCCTGTTGATTAGAAAAAGGCAGCGCTTCATACTCTGCTTTGTAAGCGCGGCCAGCCGCTAAGTCGGGTCTGTGATGTAAAATTTGAAAGTAAAAATCGCGCCAAATGAGTTCGTTCAACCAAGTTTCAGCGCCTGCACCACCCATCTGCCAAGCCGTTCTGGCCAAATGACGTACAGACACCGTACCAAAGCGCAAATGTACTGATAAATAAGACGGGCCTTTAACCGCAGGAAAATTGCGGGCATCTTGGTACTGCGGCATGCGTTCAATAAAGTTATCAAACAACGCACTCCCGCCTGACATCCCGGTAGGCAGTTTCATCTCTGCTAAATTAGTGCGCACAAAGCCCATACTTTCTAAGCTGGGTAATTCATTAGATGCTGGTGTTGCCAGCGCTTGAATATAGTGTTGTACAGGGTAAGCTTTAAGATAAAAGTCATTGAGCTTTTTTAAATGCGTGTTTTTATACGGCGTAAAGACGCCATAAGGCTTGCCAGCAAGCGTCAGCAACTCATCCTGCTCAAAAATCACTTGGTCTTTGTACTGGTGAAAAGTGATGCCTGCTTGTTTTAAGCTAGCGGCCACTGCGGCATCGCGCGCAATCGCGCTTGGTTCATAATCACGATTGGCGTAGACTGCCTGCACCTGTAATTGCGCTGCCAGCTTGGGCACCTCGTCGCGCGCGCGCCCATACAACACAATTAAATCGCCACCTTGCTGTTGCAGCGCTGCTTTAAGCTCACGCACGCTTTCCCAAATAAACTCAACCCGACGGTCGGCTTTTTCGGTCAGCAAGTCTAAGATATCGCTGTCAAATATGAATACGCAGTATACCGACGTAGCTGCTTTGAGTGCATGGTAAAGTGCGGCATGGTCGTAATCACGTAAATCGCGCCTAAACCACACCAATGCAGCATCTGCTTGCGACGCATAACTTGGATGAGGGTGTGCAGGCTGGTGTTGTGTTAGTAGGTCTTGGGAAGACATATTCAAGGATGATTGAAAATGCCCATTGTAAAGATTTTTGCTACATTATGGTGTGGTTTTAGCCGCGTGCACCAAAAAGGTACTTCTCGGATGGCGCTTCTTCTTTGATGGTGGGCGCAGGTGGTTTGATATCCACCTCTAATAAGCCTAGCTTATTTTGTAGTTCTAGTGACAACAGCAGCAACTGTTCATCGCCTTGTGTATCTGCCAGTTCAAAGGTTTTTTTAGCGTATTCAGCATCTTTTAACACCTTGGCAGGGTTGATGGCGCCTATGATAGGCCTTGCTGCGACTGAAAACTTTGACAGCAATACCAATAACGCATTATCCATGAATCATTCACTCCCAAAGTAATTAGCGAAGTCAGTGCGCTAACGAGCAATGGAGAGGATTGGGGATTCAGCCAAGCACAGCAAAAGCGATTAGCTAAGAACCAAGTAAACCCAGACAGAGATAGCGCCTACATCTGACACGATACGCCTAAAATGTAAGCAAGAAATATGCTAACTGGCTATTCTCGGTGGTAGGGGTGGTGTTGAATGACGGTATAGGCACGGTAAAGCTGTTCGCTAAGCATCACGCGCACCATGCCATGTGGCATAGTCAACTTAGATAAACTCCACAGCCAATCCGCTTGTTGTTTAATACTTGCATGCAAACCATCGGCACCGCCTATGATCAGCGAAACATCGCGGCCTAGTGTTTGCCAATGCTGCATTTTAACGGCCAATTGGGTGGTGGTGACTTCCTGGCCACGCTCATCTAAGGCAATCATATAATCTTTACCAACCGCCTCTAAAATACGCTTGGCTTCGGCCTCTTGCACCACTTCACTGTTTTTACCCGCAGCGCGTTTATCCGGTTTGATTTCAATGATTTGCGTAGTCAGCTCGCGCGGCATACGTTTAAGATACTCAGCACATGCTAGCTCTACCCAATCAGGCATTTTATGGCCGACTGAGATGATATTCAGCTTCATGCGCGTATTAAGAAAAGCTTAAGCAGCAGGTGGGGATTTCAATTGGTCGGGGGTAATATGCGCGTTTCTACGGCTTTCCGCCTCGCCCCATAACTGCTCAAGATTGTAGTAAGCGCGTGAGGTGGGAATCATAATATGCACGACAATATCATCCAAATCCACTAATACCCATTCGCCGTCTTTTTCGCCTTCTGTGCCACGGATATCAAAGCCTTTTTCTTTCAGCTTTTCACGCACGTTATCGGCAATGGCCTTACATTGGCGGCTGGAGTTACCGCTGGCCACGATCATATAATTGGTCAGCGAAGTGAGTTTGCGTACATCCATCACAGTAATATCAAATGCTTTAATGTCTTCCAGCGCGTCGATGACGGCCAGCTTCATGGCTTCTAAATCCATAGGTGTCCTAACTTAAAATGTGGGCGTATCTGGGCTTAAGCCGCTTGTACGGGGATGGATTGTCTTTGCTCAATCGCATTGTTGTGGGCATCTACATAAATGAGTTTGGGCTTGTATTTTTCTAGCTCTAACTCAGTGTAATGCGCATAACTTGCAATGATAATGATGTCTTTGGGGTGGGCTTTATGCGCTGCCGCACCGTTCACAGAAATAATCCCAGAATGACGCTCAGCGCGTATGGCGTAGGTGGTAAAACGCTCACCATTGGTGACGTTATAAATATTAATTTGCTCGTATTCGCTAATATTAGCTAGCTCTAGCAGCGCTTCATCAATGGCGCAGCTGCCCTCGTAATGCAATTCGCTATGCGTCACATGCACACGGTGCAATTTAGATTTAAGCATCGTTCTTTGCATTCAATTAACCTAATACGTTCAAGTGGATGTCTATTATAATCAATTCAACGGTTTAGCGCAAAACTCAATATTATCAATCAGGCGCGTATTGCCCAGCTTAGCGGCGCCTAAGACGACCCAATGACTATCAGCCGCGGTGGCGGGTAATAAGGCGAGCGCTGAGCAAATGGCAATATAATCCACTTGCCAGCCTTGGGCCGCTAGTTGTGCAACCGCGCTTTTTTCTAAACTAGAATAATCTCTTTGTCCTTGTATCAGCGCAGTCGCCACGGTTTTTAAGGCATTAAACAACTGTACCGCTTGCGCTTTTTCCGCCACGCTTAAATAGCCGTTGCGCGAGCTCATGGCCAAGCCGCTGGCCTCACGTACTGTTTCACCCGCCACGATGCGGATAGGTAAGTTAAATTGTTGCACTAATTGTTTAATGATAAATAACTGCTGAAAATCTTTTTGGCCAAATACAGCAATATCAGGCTGTACGATATTGAATAATTTAAGTACCACCGTGGCCACGCCGACAAAATGACCGGGGCGACTGGCGCCACATAAGGTATCGGCAATCGCTGGCGGTTGCACCGTCATGCTTTGATGTAACTCGACGCCATCAAAATCCGGATACATTTCCACCACATTCGGCACAAATACAATGTCCACCCCTGCCTGCGCCAATTGTTCACAATCGGCGTCTAGCGTACGTGGATAATTGGCTAAATCTTCATGTTTGCCAAACTGCAATGGATTGACAAAAATACTGACCACCACACACTTCGCCTGCTGTTTGGCGATATTGACCAAATGAATGTGCCCAGCATGCAGGTTACCCATGGTCGGCACAAAGGCGACACTGGCATGTTGCTTAAGTACACTTCTTAAGGTGTCTATGGTATGAATAATTTGCATGGTTTTGTTTAGTAACAAAGCTAGGCTTAATAGCTGTGCTCTAGTGCCGGAAAGGTTTTGTGTTTAACGGCTTGCACATAAGCGCTGACAGCACTTTGTACGCTGCCGGTTTCTTTTAAAAAGTTACGCACAAAGCGTGGCGATTTAAAGTCTTGCGGCTGCTTATCGGCCACCCCAGTATAAATCCCCAGTAAATCTTGCAGTACCAACACTTGGCCGCTGCAATCCACGCCTGCGCCTATGCCTATGGTAGGTACGTTTAAACTAGCGGTAATGTGTTGAGCCACACTGGCGGGGACCATTTCCAATAACACTAAGCTTACGCCAGCGGCTTGCATCGCCAGTGCGTCTTGTAATATTTTCTCTGCGGCCTCGGCGGTTTTTCCTTGTATTTTATAGCCGCCTAACTGCGTGACCGATTGTGGCGTAAAACCTAAATGCGCGCACACTGCTATACCATGCTCCACCAAGTAGCGCGCAGTCGCCACCCGCTCACCGCCGCCCTCTAGCTTCACAATTTGCGCACCCGCTAGGATTAACTGCTGCGCATTAAGCAACGCTGCTTGCAGATCATGCTCATAACTATTCACTGGCATATCGGCCATAATCATACTACTAGGCGCGCCAGCCGCAACGCTACGGGTGTGGTAGACCATGTCTGACATGGTCACCTGCAAGGTATTGGCGCTACCTTGCAATACCATGCCTAAAGAGTCACCGACCAATAATATATCCACCCCAGCTAACGCCATCAGCTTGGCAAAGGTAGCGTCATAACAGGTGAGCATGGCAATTTTTTCGCCTGTGCGGTATTGCTGGGTGAGTTGAGTCAAGTGCATACCGCATTTTACAATCAAATAGCGGTCATCGCTCGTAAAGTAAAACCTAGCGCCCATAAAAAAATGCACCCACAGGTGCATTTTTTAACGCTTTTAAACTGATTAAGCTGTTTTACGACGACGTGCTACGCCAAACATACCTAGTGCTGACGCCATTAGCGGCAAGGCTGCTGGGACTGGCACTGCGTTCACGCGCACATTGTCGATGTTGCCACCAAATGAATCACTGGTGCCAATCGCAGCAAATATTAATTGGTCTTGGCCTAAGGCTGTCACCAACACAGAATAAGTTGTCCAAAGATTGATTGAACCACCTTGATCAGCAGCAAAGCCTAAATACTCATCGTTCCAGTATGCTTCAATTCCGTTAGTAGATTCTGGTTGATTAATACGTGGTGAGTAATCGAATAAAATCTCATACATTTGACCTGCCACTGTATCTAGTGTCTGCGCCATGGCACTGTTTGATCTGGAATCTAACTCCACAAAATTTACACCATCCGATGCCGTACCTTGTACGTTGTTGCGCACTTCAATACCCGCATCGCCATCAGCAGCCACCCAGCCATTGATTTCATTATAAATTGCCCATGAGCCGCTAGGTTGATTGGTATCTTCAAATGAACCATTGACCACGATATTGGCATTGGCCATATTAGCCGCAAATAGCAACGAGCTGGCAAGGATTAGTTTTTTCATGTTGTTGTCTCCGTGTTTGTTTGGTAGTGCTGATGTGTGCACAATAGCCTGACACTCAGTTAAGCACAATGGCCCTATTGGGCTAGCGTGTTACATCAGCCTGTCATAATGGGATGACGCTAATCCAAGTCTGGATGAAAGTATTCCCGGCTACTTTTAATCTGGCCGATACGCTTCACTAACAGCTCAAGTGCGGCTTCATCTTTGATAATATTGAGTTTTTCGTTATTGACGATGAGCACAGGTGAGGCCTCGTAACTATGAAAAAACTCACTGTAAGCATCGGCCAAACGCTCAATATATTCCAGCGGAATCTCTTGCTCGTAACTCACGTTACGCTCTTGGATGCGATCAGCCAACTCGTCAATCGGCGTTTGCAAATAGATGACCAAGTCAGGCTTGGGCGACTTTAATTGCAAATGCGTATAGATTTGGTGATACAAGGCATACTCTTCATCATCTAAATTCAGGCGTGCAAATAGCGGGTCTTTTTCCAGAAAAAAATCGGCCACGGTGGGTTTGGCAAACATGTCGCGTTGCGTCATGTCAGCAATTTGGCGCGAACGCTGAAACAGGAAAAACAGCTGCGTAGGCAGCGCGTAACGTTGCGCATCTTGATAAAATCTGGGCAGAAAAGGGTTAGCCTCGGCTTTTTCTGACAGCAACTCGACCGAGAATTTTTCTGACAACATTCTGGCCAGCGTGGTTTTTCCACTGCCGATAGGACCTTCAATGACGATATAGGGGAATTGGTTAAATATACTCATACTTCGCTTAATGCCCTGTTAATTTTTGAACGCCTTGCTGCTGGCACTGGCTTACTAATTCTACAACACTCATCCCATTCGGCAGGATTAATTCTGGCGCGATTTCGGCCAACGGCAGCATGACAAAACCTCTTTCGTGCATTCTGGGATGCGGCAAAGTCAGTGTTGGCGTCTGCATCTCAACTTGCGCATACAGCAGTAAATCCAAATCCAACACTCTGGGCGCATTAGCAAAAGGCCGCTCACGGCCAAACTGCTGCTCTATTGCCAACAGCGCATCTAACAATGCTTGAGGTTCAAGCTGCGTTTCCACACTGGCCACCGCGTTAATAAAATCCGGCTGATTGTCATAGCCTAGCGGCGCGGTTTGATACAAACTAGAGGCTTGCAACACTTGGGATTCTAGCAGCGTGTGCAATGCTTCTAGTGCGTTTTTCACTTGCTGCGCAGGCTGCTTTAAATTACTACCCAACGCAATATAGGCGATTGCCATATTGTCCTTAAGCTTCAGAGCCTGAGGTATTGACAGTTGCACTAGCGGTTTTTTTACGCGGTTTCCTGCGGCGTTTTTTGACACCGGTATCCGGCAAAAGCATGGCGGTACGTGTTTCGGTACTGGCATCAGCAAACGTCGTCCACCACTCGCCTATTTCGGTTGGTAACTCACCAGAGGCACAGCGCAGTAATAAAAAGTCATAGCCAGCGCGGTATTTAGGATGCGTTAACAAGGCATATGGCCGCTTGCCAAACCGCTGCTCAAAACGTGGCTGCATGCTCCATATTTCTTTCATGGTGGCGGTAAAGCGGTTATGAATCGCCATTTTTTCCGCTTGTAAATCAATCACTTCATTCATCGCCATATGCAAAGCGGGGATTGCCGGGTTGCCTTGGTCTTGATAAGTTTGCCAAGCCGCTAACACCTCATGCCATAACAAAGTGGCAAACAAAAAGCTAGGGTTGGACGATTTGCCTTGGCTAATACGGTCATCGGTATTTTGCAGCGCCAGCATAACAAAACGCTCGCCTAACGGTTGTTCTAACACCACATCCAGCAACGGTAATAAGCCATGATGCAAATGTTGCGCGCGCAGTGCGTTAATGCTTTCGATGGCGTGACCGGATAAAAACAGTTTAAGCATCTCGTCAAACAAACGGCTGGGTGGTACATCTTGTAATAAATCAGCCAGTTTACTAATCGGCGCTTCGGTGGCGGCTTCAATTTTCAAGCCTAACTTGGCTGATAAACGCACTGCGCGCAACATGCGCACTGGGTCTTCCTGATAACGCGTTACCGGGTCGCCTATCATGCGCAGCAACTTGGCTTTTAAATCCGCCACGCCATTGTGAAAATCTAATACTTCTTGTTTGGCTGGGTCGTAATACAAAGCATTGGCGGTAAAATCGCGCCGGGCTGCGTCTTCTTCTAGGCTGCCAAATACGTTGTCGCGAATAATGCGGCCTGAATCTGAGGTTTTGGCATCGCCCTCGTTTTGGTGATGGCCGCGGAAAGTAGATACCTCAATGGTTTCGCTACCCCACATCACATGCACCAGCCGAAAGCGCTTGCCTATAATGCGTGAGCGCCTAAATACCTTATAGACTTCCTCTGGCGTGGCGTTGGTGGCAATATCAAAGTCTTTAGGTGGATGATTGAGCAGCAAATCGCGCACCGCACCGCCAACTAAAAATGCTTCAAACCCTGCCTTTTGTAAGCCTTCACAAGTCTTTAACGCACCTGAACTAATCAAGCTTTTATCAATTTTGTGGGTCTTAGCCGCTATGCGTTGTACCTTACCAGTAGCTGGCTGTGCATTGCTGGCCTTGGCTGGCCTACTAAAGACTTTTTTAAAAAATTGTTTAATCATGTAGCTGTATATTTGCCTTTTTAAAACCTACGCGAACAAGTAATGCTCTAGCAGTGGGTTTTATTGAAGAGTTTAGTCAAAGTTTATTACGGTTTATAGTCGTTTTGCCATAACACGTCCGGCACGCCAGCCTCTTGGTTTAGTTTTCGGCACAGCACAAATAACAAGTCAGACAGACGATTAATATACTGCAACGATACCGCAGTCAATGCCTCTTGTGCGTTTAATGTATGCATGACGCGCTCAGCACGGCGGCATACCGTTCTGGCCAAATGACAATACGATGCAGCTTTAGAACCGCCCGGCAAAATAAACTCTTTCAGCGGACTTAAATCTTCGTTCCATGCATCCAAAATGGTTTCTAATGCTGTCACGCGCTCAGGCTTGATCATGGCATGGCCAGGCATACAGAGTTCACCACCCATATCAAACAAATCATGCTGGATACGTGTTAAACAAGTGCGTACCTCGGCAGACACTGGCTCGGTCAGCAACAAACCAAGCACTGAATTAAGTTCATCGACATCGCCCATGGCGTGTACGCGCAAACTGTCTTTTGCCACGCGCGTACCATCGCCCAAGCCTGTGGTGCCTGCGTCCCCGGTGCGGGTATAGATTTTACTGAGCCGATTTGCCATTTGATTTCCTATATAATGCCAACATTATAAATCATCCCACCGGGTTTCGATGCGTGGACTTTCATTGAATCAACAAGCAATAGGCGTCATGGATTCCGGCGTAGGCGGCATTTCCGTACTGCAGCACATCCATGCGCTGCTGCCACATGAAGCCATTGTTTATTTTGCCGATAGTCGGCATGCGCCTTACGGCAACAAAACAGCCGATGAAATTACCCAGCGTTGCTTTACCGTGGCCGATTTTTTAATTGCGCAAGGTGTGAAAGCCATCGTCGTGGCTTGCAATACCGCCACCGCTGCCGCCATTGATGCCATGCGTGACCATTACAGCATCCCCATTATTGGCATGGAACCCGCCGTGAAACCGGCTGCTGCGGCCTCGCACAATGGCGTGATAGGGGTATTAGCTACGGTGGGCACACTCAAAAGTGCACAGTTTGCGGCGCTGCTAGAAGCCTACGGCCGTAATGTTAAAGTAGTGACGCAAGCTTGTATTGGTTTGGTGGAGTGTGTTGAGCGTGGTGAATTAGCCAGTGAAAATACACGCCAGCTCATCGGCCAATATTGTGCTCCGTTATTGGCCGAGGGTGCCGATACTATCGTGTTAGGTTGTACGCATTATCCGTTTGTTAAACCATTAATACGCCAAGTAGTGGGTGAACATATTAGCCTGATCGATACCGGCGCGGCAGTGGCTAAGCAACTGGCGCATGTGCTTGCTGAGCAATATTTACTGAGTACAGAAACAGCGACTTCTAAGGTCAGTTTTTACACCAATAGCGAGGCTGACAAAGCCAAGCTTGTGATTGCGCAATTGTGGGATGCCCCTGCTGAAATCCACCAGCTGAATGAATAGTTTAAATTTAAACTAATCCAACAGTAAGGCTTGCAACTCTTGTTGCAGAATAGTCAGCGCACGTAGGTCCAACTGCTGTAACTGCTGCGTTAAGGTTGGATTATCTAAAGGCAATAAGGAAGCACCGCCCAAATCACTCAGCACCACTTGTTGATCATTCCACAAAATATTGTGCGCATATAAATCACCATGGATGAGGCCACGTCCATGCAAATGCTGTACAGCTTTGGCAATGCCCTGACTAATATGTTGTACTTGTTGCGTGCTTAAACGTAATCCATCGGCATAGACATCACGCGTACAACTGTCAAAGCTGGGCGGGTCAGCCAGCACTTGTAAATCTGCATCCAGCAAGGGCATCACCAAACCCAAAGCATTCTCAGGATGATGTTGAATCACGCCGTGAATACCTATTAAATTTGGGTGCTCACCCGCCAGCACATTCGCCTGCATTTCACATTCTGGTAAGCCATCGCTGGTGAGGCCGCTTTTAAACATTTTCACAGCGACGGTTTCTGGCGCTTTATTAGGTGGCTGCCATAATGCTTGATAGGTAATGCCCGATGCGCCTTCGCCCAACACCTGTTGCAAGGTTAGATGCTGCCAATCAATGTGGTTCACAGCGGGGTGGGTGTCATGTGCGAGTGCGTCACTGAAAGGATTACCGGCATACGCTAACCATGTCAACTTGGGTAACTCGAATAGCCAAGCAGGCAACTCAGCAAATTGATTAGCGGAAATGCGCAGCAATTCCAATTGCTGACAATTCACCATACTCACGGGTAAATCTGTGAGTTGATTGCCCGCCAACATCAGTTTTTGCAGCTGCGCGCAATCACCCAAAGCATCTGGCAAATGTGTTAACTGGTTATCGGTGACAATAAACCAGCGCAAATGTTTGGTAGGAATCGCCTGTTCTGGGATATGACTTAGTTGATTAGCTTTAAAGCCTATCATGCTTAAATTTTGGCACTGACCCAGCACTGCTGGTAACTGCGTAAACTGGTTAGACGAGCAAAATAAAATACGCAGCTTGGTGAGTTTATAAAGGTCGCCCGGCAAGCTAGAAAGTGCATTGCCAGTCAGGTCTAATATTTCTAAGGTATCGGCAAGCGCAAAAATCTCACGTGGAAACTCAGTTAAGCCGCAGGAAAGTTTAAGGCGGGTGCTGCCTTGCAATGCACCCGCTTTTAATAAAGCCAGCGTGTCGTTGTGGGCAGCGGGTGAATGCAAATCTGGCAGGGAAAGGCTAGTGGAGAGGTTGTGGTGTCGCGCAATATTTAATGATGCGCTAGCACTTCACCGGCTTTAAGGGTGTATTGGGTGCCGCAATACGGGCATGCCACATGCCCAGTTTTAGCCACATCCAGAAACACACGTGGATGCGACGCCCACAACGCCACTTCATTGGTGGGGCAATGCAGAGGCAAATCTTTGGCGGTGACTTCAAACGTTTTAACGTCAGACATAGGGCACTCCAATTAAACTCATGGCAATTAAACGTGCGCCAGTTACACTAATGTAAGCCAAGCAGCGTGCTTAGCAGATTTACCTTTAACCACATCAAAATACATGCTTTGTAACTTTTCAGTAATCAGGCCACGTGTACCCTCACCAATGGCGCGATTATCTAACTCACGTATCGGCGTCACTTCAGCCGCAGTACCGGTAAAGAAGGCTTCATCGGCAGAATACACTTCATCACGGGTAATGCGTTTTTCAATTACTTCCAGGCCAATTTCTTTCGCCAACTGCACAATGGTGTCGCGTGTAATGCCTTCCAGTGCGCTGGTTAAGTCGGGCGTCATCAGCTTGCCGTTACGGATGATGAAAATATTTTCGCCAGAACCTTCTGCCACAAAACCATCCACATCCAGTAATAACGCCTCTTGGTAGCCATCTTGTGCCGCTTCTTGATGCGCCAAAATGCTGTTCATATAGTTGCCGTTGGCCTTAGCCTTGCACATGGTGACATTAACGTGATGACGTGAGAAAGAGGAGGTTTTAACGCGGATGCCGCGGGTCAATGCTTCTTCACCCATGTACGCGCCCCAGCTCCAAGCTGCCACAATCACATGCGTAGACAAGGTTTTAGCCGAAATGCCCATCGCTTCGGCACCATAAAACGCCATTGGGCGCATATAGGCCGATTCCAGATTATTTTCACGCACCGCGGCTTTTTGCGCCTCCATCAGCGTGGCTTTATCAAACGGCATTTTCATACCCAGAATATGCGCGCTTCTAAATAAACGATCGGTATGTTCTTGTAAACGGAAAATAGCCGTGCCTTGCTCAGTTTTATAGGCACGTACGCCTTCAAATACGCCCATGCCGTAGTGCAAAGTGTGAGTCAATACATGGGTAGTCGCATCGCGCCAGTTGACCATTTTGCCGTCATACCAAATTACGCCGTCACGGTCTGCCATTGAGCTTGGGATTGCCATTGCTGTTGCCTTAATCTGTTAATTTACAAAAGCATTATTGTAAACCAAAGCAGCGAATTTATAGCCTATGTTAGAATCAAAACTCTAGAAAACTTGGCAACAACGCTTGCTAAATAATGAAAAGGATATTTGATATGCGCAAATGGCTATTGCTAGGCCTCATGTTGTGGATCACCGCCTGTAGCTCTGGCCCGCAAACCACCAGCTTTATTGGTACCGATATCACTGGTGCCGAGTTTGGCAAACCACTCACACTGACCGACCATACCGGAAAATTGCGCAGCATGACCGACTTTAAAGACAAAGTGGTGGTGTTATTTTTTGGCTATACCCACTGCCCAGACGTATGCCCCACCACCATGAGTGACCTGAAGCAGACCATGCGCTTATTAGGCAGCGATGCAGACCAAGTGCAAGTATTGTTTGTGACGGTAGACCCAGAGCGCGATACCCAAGAAGTGCTAGCGCAATTTGTACCGTCATTTGATAAGCGTTTTATTGGCCTCACTGGCTCACTGCAGGAAGTATCAGAAAATATGGGCAGCTATAAAATATTTGCCTCTAAAGTGATGGGCGAAGGCCGTGGCAACTACACGGTGGATCACAGCGCAGGGCTGTATGTGTTTGATAAAACAGGCGCGGCTAGAATTTATATGAATTACGGCCAAAAACCAGCGGACATTGCGCACGATATTAAACAGCTACTGTAGATAGGCTATTTAAAAGCGATGCAGTTGTGGTGATAAACGTTTAAGGTCTTTTTCTGCCAATTTGTAATCGGGAAACAAACGCGCCACCACCGCATAAAACTTAGGCGAGTGGTTCATTTCTTTAAGATGCGCCAATTCGTGACAAATCACATAATTGATAATATGGGGCGGCGCTTGCAGCAAGCGCCAGCTTAAGCGTATTTCACCACGGCTATTACAACTGCCCCAGAGTGATTGCGCATTAGACAGTGTTAACGGCGGCGTGGGTACGCCTAGCTTGGCTGCCAAAATTTCTAAGCGGCGGCTAAAATCTGGCATGGCCTGTTTTTTGTACCACTGCACGACTTTTTTTGCGATAAGCGCTGTGTCATCAATAGTTGGCGTAGCAATCATCAGTTGGTCATGCTCTAGCACCAGCGCTTTATTCACTTTACTTTCAATCACTTGCAAAGTGATATCCTGCCCTAAATACAATAGATGTTCGCCATGTTGCCATTGCATGTTGTCAATATGGCTCGCTTCACGCATTGCCAGTTTATCCATAATCCAATGCGACTTTTCTTGCAGAATTTGATTGAGCTGATACGCAAAGATGCGCTTGGGTGCATGCACCACCAAGCCTGCATGCGTAATCTTCAAGCCCACTGTTCTGCGCGCACGGTGCTCCAACATATAGGCAATGGTGTTGCCATTAGGC
>DASWSZ010000079.1:0-25772 GCA_036402395.1 Methylophilus sp. | reverse complement strand
CGGATTACTAAACCTTTGCTAGAAAAATCACTGCTGCCGTTGCTAAAATAGACGCATCTCACTTTAGACCCTACTATTTTTCTGGACAAAATCGCTTAACTTCGGCAAACTTGCCGCTATGTTAAAAAATGTAATTTGCCTGTAATTGACCAAAATGACGATTAAATCGCTATTAGTCATTCATGGTCCTAATCTCAATATGCTGGGAACACGCGAACCTGAGCATTATGGCCGCATCACTTTAGACGACATCAATGCGTCTTTAAGCGGCATGGCAAAAGCCGACGCAATTGCACTAACCACCTTTCAAAGCAATTCCGAAGCAGACATTGTGACCAAGATTCAAGGATTGATGCACGCGCCCGTCGATTTTCTGATTATCAATCCGGCGGCCTTCACCCACACTTCGGTGGCCATACGCGATGCGATTTCTGCAGTGAAAGTACCGTTTATTGAAGTACATCTGTCCAATGTCTATGCAAGAGAGTCATTCAGGCATCATTCTTACTTTAGCGACTTAGCAGTAGGCGTCATCAGTGGCTTAGGGGCTGACGGCTATTATGCTGCTTACGCTTACGCCAAAAACAAACAATAATCTATTATAAAATTAAGACAATACCGAGGACCTATATGGATTTACGCAAACTCAAAAAATTAATCGACTTGGTAGAAGAGTCTGGCATTTCAGAGCTGGAACTGACCGAAGGCGAAGAAAAAGTTCGTATTAGTCGTGCCCTGATGCACAGTGCCGCGCCCACCATCCATTATACACAAGCGCCTAGCGCCGCACCTGTTGCTGCCACCCCTGCCGCGCCAGCGGCACCAGTGGCTGCTGCCGAGCCGGAAGGTCAGATTGTTAAATCGCCTATGGTGGGTACGTTTTACCGCGCTTCATCACCCGATGCCAAAGCGTTTGTCGATGTGGGCTCTAGCATTGCCGCGGGTGACACTGTGTGTATTATAGAGGCCATGAAACTGCTCAACGAAATTGAGAGCGAATATGCTGGTGTCATTAAGAAAATATTTGTTGAAAACGGCCAGCCAGTAGAATACGGCGAACCTCTATTCTTGATTGGTTAATGGCTTATGTTTGAAAAATTCTTCATTGCCTATCGTGGTGACCAGCGTCCGCAAGGACGCGCAGCGGTGATGTGCGCATGCACAGCGCCAAATTGCACGTTGGCTGTAAGCCAGTGTGCTATTGAGACGCGGAGCTATTAGTATGTTCGAGAAAATTTTAATCGCTAACCGCGGCGAAATAGCACTGCGTGTGCAGCGTGCCTGTCGTGAGCTCGGCATCAAGACGGTGGCCGTGCACTCAGAAGCAGACCGTGACGCCAAATACGTTAAGTTGGCCGACGAATCGGTGTGTATTGGCCCAGCCTCTTCTACCCAAAGTTATTTAAGTATTCCAGCCGTCATCAGTGCAGCCGAAGTCACCGATGCGCAAGCCATCCACCCTGGCTACGGCTTTTTATCAGAAAATGCCGACTTTGCCGAACGAGTAGAACAAAGCGGCTTTGTCTTTATTGGTCCGCGCGCAGAAACCATCCGCCTAATGGGCGACAAAGTATCAGCCAAAGATACCATGCGTAAAGCCGGCGTGCCTTGCGTGCCAGGTTCTGAGGGTGCCTTACCAGATGACCCGATAGAAATCATCAAAACCGCAAAAAAAATTGGTTATCCGGTGATTATTAAAGCAGCTGGCGGCGGCGGCGGTCGTGGCATGCGAGTGGTGCATACCGAAGCTGCTTTGATTAATGCAGTGAGCATGACCAAAGCCGAAGCGCAGACAGCGTTTGGTAACCCTATGGTGTACATGGAAAAATTCTTAGAAAATCCACGCCATATTGAGATCCAAATTTTAGCGGATCAACACGGTAACGCCGTATTTTTAGGTGACCGTGATTGCTCTATGCAACGCCGTCATCAAAAAATCATAGAAGAAGCGCCCTCGCCTTTATTAAATCCAAGGCTACGCGATAAAATTGGCGAGCGCTGTGCCGAAGCGTGTCGCAAAATCAATTACCGCGGCGCTGGTACGTTTGAATTTTTGTATGAAAACAATGAGTTTTATTTCATTGAAATGAATACGCGCTTGCAAGTAGAACATACCGTCACCGAAATGATTACCGGCATCGATTTAGTACAGCAACAAATCTTTGTCGCCGCTGGTGAAAAGCTTAAATTCCGTCAAAAAGACATCCAGTTACGCGGTCACGCCATTGAATGCCGTATTAATGCTGAAGACCCGTATAACTTTGTACCGTCGCCTGGCACTATTTCACGCTTCCATATGCCGGGTGGCCCAGGCGTGCGTATTGATACACATGCCTATGGCGGCTATGTGGTACCGCCACATTATGACTCGATGATAGGCAAGCTGATTACGCACGGTGACACGCGTGAGCAAGCGATTGCGCGCATGCGCATTGCCTTATCGGAAATGTACGTAGAAGGCATCAAAACCAATATTCCGCTGCATGCAGATTTGATGGCCGATGCCGCGTTCCATATGGGCGGCACCAGCATTCACTATCTGGAACATAAACTCGGCATTTCAAGTAAATAAATTTTGAGTTGGTTACTATTAAAAATACAGGCGGATGACAGCAACGCCGAGCTCATCAGTGATGGGTTGATGGACTTAGGCGCGCTGTCCGTCAGTATTGAGGACGCTAACGCCGAAACACAAGCGGAGCAAGCCATTTTTGGTGAGCCGGGCGACCCACCGCCAGGTATTTGGCATCACAATATAGTCACGGCCATGTTAGACACAGAAGTGGATGTACAGGCCATGCTGCAAGCCTTAACAACGCAGACGCATATCAAACATTTTAGCTACAGCACCGAAACCATTGCCGAGCAAGACTGGGTGCGCGCGACCCAAGCCCAGTTTGAGCCAATTAAAATTACCGATGATTTGTGGATAGTGCCGACTTGGCACGAAGCACCGAATCAGCAAGCCATTAACATTGTGCTAGATCCCGGCTTGGCGTTTGGTACTGGCAGTCACCCTACCACGCATTTATGCTTGGAATGGCTGACCCAGCAAACCGATTTGCAGCAAGTACTGGATTACGGCTGTGGCTCTGGCATTTTGGCGATAGTGGCCAAAAAACTAGGCGCCACCGCAGTCACAGGCGTCGATATTGACCCGCAAGCAGTGATATCCAGCCGTTACAACGCACAAAATAATCAGGTTGATGTGCAATTTTATGACTCCAGCGATTACCTGCATGAAAGCTATGACATCGTCGTCGCCAATATTTTATCCAGTGCGCTGACAGTACTAGCACCAGTCATTGCTAAATCCTGCAAAACTGGCGGAAAAATTGCACTTTCTGGCATCCTTGATAGCCAACAAGATACCTTGATGGCTTTATATAGCGAGTGGTTCACCATGGCGCCGCCGGTGATGAAAGAAGGATGGGTGCTGTTAACAGGAACTAAAACATGCCGTTAATCACTGCGTGCCCTGCCTGTCATACGCAATTTGTCGTTAAAAAAGAACAATTAAAAGCCTATGAAGGCCAAGTTAGATGTGGCACCTGTCAGCACGTATTTAATGCAAAAACCTATTTAATTAAATCCGCCCGTCCTAAAAAAGCCACCGTCACACAAGTTGAAGCTGTGCTCAGCGACATCTCGTTAACCGCAGACGCACCGTTGGATGAAGCCGTGACAGTAGTGACAGTAGTGACTGAAATGGCTGACACGGCTACATTAGATGCAGAAAACGCTAGCCAAGAAAATGTAGTTGAAATAAACGCTAGCGAAGAGAACGCAAGTGAAGATAGTAAGACTGATCACAGCGCAACAAGCTCTGAACTATTGCTAACAGCTGAAGCAGACATCGCCGCGGAGTCAACCGAGCCAACAATTGTTGAAATGGCGACGGAGCCTAGCACAATAGAGGTCAATTCCGAGTACAGTACGACAGATACTACGCAAGGAATTGCAGAGCCAGGCGCTGAGCCTGCATCCAGCGCAACGTTTACTGAGAATGCGCCAGCCACAGAATTTTCAGCAGCGAGTGCTGATACCGAAACTGCAGCAGAAGTAAATGCAGCCCCTGTAACCTTCGCTAATAGCGCGACCATCCCAACAACGCCCAATATATTAGACGGCGTATCCACACAAGATAAGTTTCATCAGCATTTAAGCAAAGGCCACTTTAGCTGGCCCCTTTTTGCACTATGCGTGGCCTTGGGTTTGGTATTGCTAGGCCAACTGCTGTACTTTATGCGCACAGAAATGAGTGCCTATTTTCCTCACACCAAGCCTTGGTTAAGCGCAGCCTGTAGCCAATTAGGCTGTAAAGTAGCTTTGCCTAAGAACATAGAGTATCTGACCATCGATGACTCGGATATGCATGAGCATCTTGACTACCAACAGGTGCTAGTGTTTGCCAGCACGCTGATTAACCATGCGCCGTATGCCCAAGCCTACCCGACCATAGAACTGACGCTGACCAATACTAACGACGAGCCTGTGCTGAGAAGGACATTGTCTGCCAAAGACTATCTACCTAAAGACGTGCCGCTAGCGCAAGGCATCCCAGCCAATAGCGATGTCTACATCAAGCTTAATCTCAATACAGCAGACATTGCCGTGGCCGGCTATCGCGTTGCGCTTAACTATTAGGCCTACCATGTTCTTACTATTTTTATAGTATAGCCATTGCATTGTGTTGCCATGTCTAGTATGAGCTCTCCATCGTTATGCCACTTGTGCGCTTACACGCTTGTATCTCATGATTATCATGAGCTGTGTTTCATCATTAAGCCTAGCTAGCAGTTTAAACAATTCTGTAATATACGAGTCATACAATTTGTAGTCATTAATTAACTTTTTATTGGAGAATTATTATGTGGACAACACCAGCAGCTACAGAAATGCGTTTTGGCTTTGAAGTCACAATGTATGTAATGAATAAATAGTTTGAATAACTAGCTGAACAAATAATTATTTGTTATTGCTATACAAAAAAGGCGCTTAAGGCGCCTTTTTTTGTTGTCTTTCACTCTGTAAAATCATCCATCTAGTACTCAACAATCTGCTTGATTTATGCCTTGTTTAATCAGTGGTGAGTTTTCTTAAGCTCACCGCCTTAATTGACTCTATCAACTTATCCACCGCCTGCGTACGCACAAAACTTTTACGCCAGGCAATGGCCACGCGCCGCACCGGCGCAGGCTGAGTAAACGGAATCACCCGCACCAATGGATTATCGTAACGCTCCACTGTGGCAGAGGCTGGCAACACGCTAATACCTAAATTGGACGCCACCATATTGCGTATGGTTTCAAGTGAGTTACCTTGTAATATTTCACCCTTGCGCGACAACTCTGGGCAAAACTGCGTCACTTGATTACTAAAGCAATGGCCGCTATTCAACAGCAGCACTTTCTCGTCGGCTAACTCTTCAGGCGCAATGTGTGACCGCGCGGCCCAATGATGACTGGTGGGCACCACCACCTTAAACACTTCGTCATACAAATGCTCCACTTGTATGCCCGGCACATCAAACGGCAAGGCAATAATGGCGGCGTCTATGACGCCATTTTTGAGCTGCGTTTCCAAGTTAGCGGTGAGGTTTTCTTCTACCTCTAAAGGCATGTCAGGTGCGGTAGCACGTAGGATAGGAATAATTTCCGGCAGTAAGTACGGCCCCACCGAATGGATCATGCCTAGCTTGAATAAGCCAAGCAAAGGGTTGCTGCCTAGTTTTGCTATTTCCTTCAAGCGCCCGGCTTGCTCCAACACCACGTTGGCTTGCTGGATAATTTGCAGGCCGATGTCAGTTGGCGTAACCTCTGAGCGGCTACGCTCAAAAATCACCATATTTAGCTCTTCTTCTAACTTTTTAATGCCTAAACTTAACGCTGGCTGCGTGACAAAACATTTTTCAGCTGCGCGCCTAAAGTTGCGCTCCTGCGCCACCGCCACTACAAACTTTAATTCTACTAAGGTCATACGCTGGCTCTTTACGATTAATTTTACTCATCATACATTGATAAATTTAATTTATCAATAACATCAAATCATACAATTATACAAATATGTGATGCTTTCCTAAAATGCAGTTCATGCAACATGCATACAAAAAAGGAGAACAACATGAAAACATTAATACACGCCGCGCAGCCGCTATTAACCGAGCTACTTGCACAGTACGCGCTGGCTCACGCATCTTAAAACTTACCCATTTATATTAAAATTTATAGGAGAACACACCATGACTCACCAGGTATTAACCACCTCTGCCGGCGCCCCTGTGGCCGATGACAATAATAGTATTTCGGTTGGCGCGCGCGGCCCACTCACTTATGACAATCATTATTTATTTGAAAAATTAGCGCACTTTAACCGTGAGCGTATTCCAGAGCGCGTGGTACACGCGCGTGGTAGCGCCGCTTATGGTACGTTTACGGTGACTAAAAGTTTAAAAGACTATTCAATTGCGCATTTTTTACAACATGTCGGTCAGCAAACAGAGGTATTTGTAAGATTTTCGACGGTAGGCGGTGGTCAGGATTCGAGCGATTATGCTCGCGATCCGCGTGGCTTTGCCGTCAAGTTTTACACCCAACAAGGTAACTGGGACATGGTAGGCAACAACACGCCAGTGTTCTTTTTAAATGACCCCATTAAATTTCCTGACTTTATCCACAGTCAGAAAAAAGACCCACGCACCAATTTGCCCAACCCGGCCAATGCCTTTGAGTTTTGGGCCAATCACCCTCAGTCTTTACATCAAATGACTATTTTGATGTCAGACCGCGGCATTCCTTTATCGTATCGCCATGTGCATGGCTTTAGTAGCCATACTTTGAGCTTTTACAATGAAAAAGGTGAACGTTTTTGGTGTAAGTGGCACTTTAAAACCAATCAAGGCATAAAAACCTTGACCAACGAAGAAGCTGCACGCATGCCAGCCAATGGCGCGCAGCAAGATTTAGTGGAGGCCATTGATAGGGGTGACTATCCTTCATGGCGGGTAGAAGTGCAAATCATGACCGAAGCAGAAGCGCGCACGTATCGTATCAATCCATTTGATTTAACCAAAGTGTGGCCATACCAAGATTTTCCGGTGATGGAGATTGGCCGATTAGAATTGAATAAAAATGTGCATAATTACTTTGCCGAAACCGAGCAAGTAGCGTTTGCACCGAGCAACTTTGTACCTGGCATTGCTGCATCGCCCGATAAAATGTTGCAAGGCCGCTTGTTGGCGTATCAGGATGCACACCGCTACAGAATTGGCGCTAACTTTAACCAAATCCCGGTCAATGCTGGCAAATGTCCGGTCAACCATTATCAACGGGATGGTGCATTTGCAGGCATGGGCTGCCCAGTGGGGCATACGAGTGGTAACACGCCTGATGCTAACCAAGCGGCAACGGTGAGTGCGGCTAACTTCTACCCAAATGATAGAGCGAGTGCCGGTGCCCCTGTACCCACACCGCAAGTGGCAGCACCACCTATGCCAATATTGGCAGACGCTTGGATAGGCACGCATAGTCAAGACGATGAAGATTATCACTCACAAGCAGGCGATTTGTTCCGCCTTATGAATGCAGACCAACAGCAACAGTTATTTAATAACATTGCTGGCGGATTGCGGCATGCCAACCCGTTGATACAGGCCCGTATGCTTGCACAGTTTGCCAAGGCGGATGCTGCATATGCCGCAGGCGTTGAGCGAGCCTTAAACAGCTATTAAACTAAAATATCTCCACTTAGCCCGCTACACGCGGGCTTTTTTTATTAGCTAGGCTGTAATCCTATGGCGATTTAAACGACTCACCATGAATCAATTGTTATTAGTCACTTCTAATGGATGACATAGACTAAAATAGCCTTACATGGCTAAAGGAGTTCACATGAAAAGTTGGATATGCGTGGTATGCGGTTTAATTTATGAAGAAGAAAAAGGCTGGCCTGAAGACGGTATTGCAGCAGGTACCAAGTGGGAAGACGTGCCAGCTAATTGGGTGTGCCCAGAGTGCGGCGCCAGTAAGGCCGAATTTGAAATGATAGAGTTTTAAGCAGAAAACCCAGAATGTGAGTAAGCGCTCACATTGATTGTAAGCATTAAATTATCAAACTTATTTATGTCAATATGGGCGCCACTTGCAATTGCCACTGCCTTAACCAAGCAGCGTAATCTTTGACTGGCATGGGCTTGCCCATAAAATAGCCTTGGCCATCATCACAGCCCATGGCGGCCAGCATGTCCCAAGCAACGCTGTTTTCGATGCCTTCTGCCACCACTTTTAAATTGAGGTTATGACCCAAATCAATGGTAGAACGCACAATCACAGCATCGTTTTCATCATGCTCCATATTCATCACAAACGACTTATCAATTTTAAGTGCATGTACTGGCAAGCGTTTTAAATACGCCAGTGATGAATATCCCGTGCCAAAATCATCAATGGCAATGTTTAAGCCCATGTGAGCAAGCTTATGCAAGGTGACTTCGGCACGCACTGGGTCATCCATCATACTGCTTTCGGTAATTTCCAAGGTCAGCGCATCCACCGAAGTTTGATGCTTATTGAGTAACTCGGCTATTTTTTCGGGCAAATCTGGGTCAATTAAATCGCGGGCAGAAATGTTCACCGCGATTACCAGTTTGATGCCCTGCCATTGCATTTCGGTGATGACACGGCAGGCTTCGTTAATCATCCACAGAGTAATTTTTTGTATTAAGCCGGTTTGCTCGGCAAATGGGATAAATTGGTCGGGGTAAATCATGCCTTTTTCTGGGTGGTGCCAGCGTATTAAAGCCTCAGCCGCATAGCCTTGCTTGGTAGCAATATTAATTTTTGGCTGCAAGTACAACTGCAATTGATTATTTTGTACAGCTTCTTTTAACTCGGTGGCCAATATCAAGTTTTCATCGGCATCTTGATCCAACGCAGGCTCATACACCACCAGACCTACCCTTTTACTTTTAGATTCCTGTAATGCCGTTTCGGCATTGTGCAGTAACTGTTCATCACTGATGTCATCGTGATAGCTAGCAATGCCCACCCCAGCCGTCACATCTAAACGCTGGTCAAAGATGTGTTGCGGTATTTCAAACGTTTTTAATAGTTTATTGGCCACCAGCAGCGCCTCTGTCAAATCGGTTCGCGTTAGCAGGATGGCAAACTCATCTGCGCCTAAACGCGCAATCATGTCGGTAGTTTTGCGCACCGATAATTGCAAATTCATCCCGACCCGTTTTAGCAAGGTATCACCAAATGTACGGCCCAATATCTTATTGATTTGTTTAAAGCGATCGATATTCAGCACAATCACCGTGAGTGCGACGCCAGATTGCTTGCTGGCCTGTATGGCTTCATCCAGCTGTTTCATAAAGGCGGCGCGATTAGGTAAACCGGTCACTTCATCCCAAAAAGCTAAACGCGTGACTTTCTGCTCTCTGAGTACTATGGCGTTACGCATGGCGCCAAAAGCGCGGCTAAGGTCACCAATTTCGTCTTGTCTATCGGTGGTAATTTGCTGATCGTAATTGCCTTGCTCAAAGGCTTTGGCTGATTCTGATAGTGCAGTAATGGGTTGCGTAATCAATTTAGAAATATACACTGTGACCAGCGTAAAAATGACCAAACCGATGATGATCAGTACAAACAGACTAATCTTAAGCGACATATACTGTGCGGTAGACTCACTTAAAGAGCGTTGCAACACCGCCATTAATTGTTGCTTGTTCTGCTGCAAGGGCAATATCCTAGAGTCATACAGGTTGCCCTCAATTTCCATCTCCATTTTTTTTAATGCGGTATGGTCATTTTTGATTAAGTTAGCCAATAAGCTATTGACCTCAGACAGGCTTAGCGTGGTGGCGGCAGCGGTCCAATCGCTATTGGCAGATTTTTGGATAAACGTCACCTCCAAATTACTCAGCTTATGCAGTTGGGAGGCAATTTCATTGTTAATTTCAAACCCCATCACAATCCAGCCTATGGTCAGCGGCGCTTTAATTGGTACCGCCACCAATTGATAGGGGCTGTCATTGAAAATTTCAAAATCGAGCTTATTTTGATCAGCCGCATATTCTTGTATCAATTTATCTGTGACGACGCGCGCATCGTCTTGCGTTAAGTTGCCAGACAAAATCAAATGTTTGGAATTGGGCGCATAAAAAATGGCAATGTCTGCATGTATGCGTGCTTGATGATTATTCAGCGCGGACAATATAGTGTCATTGTCGTTGCTGGCAATGGCATCACGAAAGCCATAGTCGGCCGCAAGAATTTTGGCACCTAGTTTCAGGCTTTCGGTATTGTGTTCCAGTATATTCAAAAACACGCTTTCACCTACCCGCAAATCTTTTTCAGCGGCGGTATGCGCATTTTTATCGATGCTTAGTTCAATTGGAATCAGACCCGCCAGTTGGATCGCCAGTATCAGCGTCAAAAAAATGACGGTAATTTGTTGCTTAAGATTTTTAAACTTAATGCCCATTAATAACTTGGTACTAGCCCGCTTTCGTTAATTTCCAGTTTTACAGTGATTTTTTTGCTAGCGCCATTGACGACTAGCGGCTGATCCACCGTGACATTTTCTTTAAGCAAAGCATAATGCCAGACCTTCAGTTGATATTTTCCAGCAGCTACTTGGCTTAATTTTGCGCTGCCACTAGCGTCTGTTTTGGCAAAATAAGGCGTATTGACCAAATACACAAACGCCAACATGGTATCGTGGATATTACAGCCTAGTACCACCGTGCCAGCCTTATCAAACACAACAGGATTGGCTGGGACGCCAGAATACAGCTTTAATTCAAATTTTTTGGCGGGCGAGAACGAATACACATGGTGACGCACTTTGTCGCGGTTAGGAAAATTGACGCTGGCACCTACTTGCGCAGCGGTGACCAACGGATGAAATTGTTTGCCTTTTTGTTCTATCTCGGTTTTGACTGGCTGTAAATGACCTGCCGTTTTATCATTTTCTAAAAACACCACCGCATCGCTCAGCAGCTTGCCTGTGCTATCGGTGACTTCGACTATGAAATCTTCAGCCAGCGCATTATTAATAAAGCCAGCGCTCATCAACGTGCTGCTTAATAAAATAAATAGCGCACGCTGCCAGCAAGCCCGTGTGTTTTGTGTAAGCGTCATTATTTGGTCACCACATCACGTTTTAACGGTGCCAATAGTTTTAGTAATTCGTTCTTTTCGCGGGTGCCCACTTGATTGGCATCTAAAGTATCGCGCAAGGCTTGTACCATTAACTCAAACTCTGCCGTGGTAATCTCGGCTTCGGCGTGCGAGTTTTTCATGGTTTCACCTTCATACACACAATCGCCACCAGTGCCTACACATAAAAAATTAGTCAGACTTTCTTTCAGTGCTGGCATTTTAATGCCCTCAAACGAGCGCTTGGTTCTGGGATCTTTGGCCACAATATCAAGGGTTTGCGAGGAAATAGTAGCCAGCATTTGTTTGCCGCCTATGCGCTGGTACAAGCTGGCTTGTGGTTTGGTAGGCACGCTACAAGCGGTCAGCGTAGCTGACAACAGCAAGACCACAGACAGCACTGGCATGACACGGATTAATTTCATATACACCTCATGATGATGGTTAGCTCAACATATCATAGCGGCTTACGCTGTAGGCTAAACCAAGAATAACGCTGGAATTATGCGATTGTTAGCAATCTTAAATATTAGCGCGCTTGGTATAATCTAGGCTAGTGCTAAAGATTAAATATGGAAGTTTGCCTATGAAGTTGTTGATGATGTTGACCAGAGCAGTGATGAGTGTTTGCCTATTGGTTTATGGCAGCCCCAGCATGGCCGGTGATCGCTTGCTAGCCACCGGTGGTGTCTCGCAAATTGAAGGCGCCGGCGGCGGCGGCTTAACGCCGTGGGCCTTAATTGCAGGCTATGGCACCGACGCCCAAATGGGCGGAGCGGCGTTTTTTACCCGCGCCAAAACGGGTGATGACTTTGAGCTGAACACTGGCGGTGTTGCACTGGGTTTTTATAACCGGGTAGAACTTAGCGTTAGCCAAACCAAATTTGAGCTAGGCAGCACCGTGCCCAAAGCCTCTATACGTTTAAATACTTTGGGCGTTAAAGTGCGCCTGTTTGGCGATGCGATTTATGATCAAGACCGCTGGCTACCGCAAGTAGCGGTGGGTGCGCTGATTAAACACAACGAAGACTTTGACTTTGTGCCGCGGTTATTAGGCGCCAAAGACGGCACTGGCGTGGACTATTATGTGGCCGCCACCAAACTGTATTTAGATGCCTTTTTTGGTAGAAATGTATTGCTAGGCGGTACCTTGATTGCGACTAAAGCCAACCAATTTGGCTTATTAGGCTTTGGCGGAGATAAGCGTGATGACTACCAACTCAAGCCTGCGCTGTCTGCTGCCTTGATGCTCACCGACAATGTATTGCTAGGCATGGAGTACCGCTACAAGCCTGACAATTTATCATCGTTTAATGAAAACGACGCCAAAGATGTGTTTATCACTTGGTTTCCGCATAAGCGCTTTTCTGTGACCGCAGCGGTGGCTGATTTAGGTGATATTGCGGATAAGCCCAATCAAACTGCTTGGTATTTGTCTGGGCAGATTAGTTATTAAATCAAGTGCTGAATGGGTTGTTAAAGGCACTAGCCGCTGAGTAAATAGATTAAAAAATCAGTATCAAAACACAAGTGGAATGCCACGCGCAATGCGCTCGCAGTGACGGTATTGGTCATTGCGAGGAACGTCAGTGACGTGGCAATCTAGTAGTTAGCAAACTAGCATTGATAGGCTCATTTTTAAACAGCTTGAGGTTAGCCTAGTTGCTTGGTCCTGACAGCTTGGCTCTGACTGCCTGATTCTAAATGCTAAGTACAGCTAGGCTTTATATGCCTTACTTTTTCAAACCGCAACCTAGGTTAACGTTTTTTTCCAACACATCATAAGTGCCAGTAGCGCCAGTGGCCAGCGCATATGGGTTAGATTTCACATAGCTAATATAGGCCATTTGCCGTTCACTCACTTGCTTGGCTATGCCTTCTGCGCGACAAGCACAAGCGCTTTGCACATTGGCAGTAGCGGCAAATGTTTCCTCACAGGCTTTTAACTGTTGTGCCAAAAATTCTGCACTCCACGCCACCGTATTGGGGGTATTCATATCAATATTGGCGTGTGCTTGCGTCAACATGGCGTACATCATTTCCACACTGGCGCGCACTTTACCCAAGGCCGCTACTTGCAAGCCCTCCTTGGCGGGCAAGGCTAAAGTCACTGGGTCAACCTTAAACACGGCCTCTAATTGAGTGGATTCTGGCAAGGCATACCCCTGCGCCGACAACATAATTTTTTTGGCTATATCAGCCTCAAGTAAGCGGTTAGCTGCTGCCAAATCATCGGCTGGCACTTCTACCGTCAGCTTGGCGCTACATGTATCTGCAGCGTCAGTGGCTTCTGTGATGGCAAGTTTCACTTGCTTATCTTGCAGGGCATGGGCAAAGGCTGGAGGAATACGACCGAGTAAAAATTGCGTTTCGATTTGCTGCAAGGTGGCTAATTGCGCCTCATTTAAACAGCTAGCATCAACAGTTGGCACAACCGATACCAACCACATCAAACAACACACATACTTAACCATGTAACCGCCCTTATTTTTAATTTGCTATGCCGTGTGACAAGCATGCATAGTACTACGTTCATCACTAGGCTAGCGATGACATCTCAGATTAAATCCTACAGTGGGTTAACGTGTGCAGATGGTGTAAATACTAGAACACAAGCCAGGGTAGACTTTGCCCAGTTCGTAAATGCCATCCAGGTAGCGGCTATCAATAATATTGGCCGCCAGCGCTTTGTCCATTTGAAAATTCGCCAGTGCTTTAAACAACAAGCCACCGCGGTGAAACGTCTGCAAACCAGCGGTTCTGAGGTCAAAATTTAAAGTATCAAACGAATAAGTACGGCGATGACCGTGTACCCACTCTGGCTGGGTAATGGCGTTATTGGTTTCGATTAGCCCCATAAACACCGCAATCTGACGTGAAGGTGCATCAGCATTGGGCACCACAATAAACAAGCGGCCTTTTTCTGTTAACAAAGTCTTAATTTTTTCTAGGGCCAACACGGCGTTGTCTACATGCTCTAAAGTATTAATCAGAAAAATAGTGTCGTACTTTTGTGTAGTGTCTAGCGATTCAATAGTGGCGTTAATAAAGGTGATGTCACTGCGCACGCGAGACTGCGTCACTTTCATCGCTTCCGATGAAGCCTCCACCACGGTTAAATTTGGAAAGAATTTTTGCAACTCCACCGTAGAATCGCCTTCATAACAACCAATCTCTAAGGCCGGGCCATCCAAAAAGAATGGGCCAAATTCGCGCATCATATAATTGCGCACAATGCCGTCAAAATCGTAGTTATATTGTTTGTTTTCTAATGAAATCGCTTCTTTATTAAAGTCACGCATGGCTTCACCTTTTCTAAAATTATTAGCCTACATTCACTAGCCTTGGTTAGCATGATACAAACGCGCATCCGCCTTTCGATACCACTCGTCTAAGTTACACGGCACGCGCGCGTTGTAGCCCAATACTTGCCGCGTTAAGTCTGACAAGCCCTGCCCATACTCCTCGCCCAACATTCTGGCGTAATCCATTTGCGGTTTAATATAGGCCGGGCCAAAACTGAGCGTTAAAGCGACTCTATTCTTATCGGTAATATTCAAACCGCCACGGTGCCATAGATACGAGTTAAACAATACCACCGTGCCCGCTTTACCCAGCAATTCAACGTATTGCGCATTAAACAAGGCTTCATCTGGTGCAGCGCTTTGGCGATGCGAACCCAGCAGCACCTGTGTTGCGCCATTCTCAGTAGTAAAGTCGTCCAGCATGACAATCATATTCAAACGAAAGTGATAATCCGGAATAAACGTACGTGTATCACGATGAATATTATGCACATAATTACGTTTTTTCGGCGTGCCAGCAATTGGGTTACACGCATGCAAAATATAAGGCTGCTGCTTAAAATACTCAGCGATATAGTCGTGTAGCAGGTGCTGGTCGAGATAGTCATCAATGCTGTCGTGCTGCCCTAAAGAATGATGGCCAGTGCCGTCGCCTGCCTCGTTAATGCCAGCGGCTATTTGGTAGGCTTCGCAAATCTTCACCCACTTTAAACAATCGCTATTCAATTGCTGCGTGAAGTTGGCGTCTAATAAGTTAGGAAAGATGGCAAAGCCATCCACTTCCATCTTGTTGTTAAAGCTTGCCCTGTCCATCATCATGTTCGGTTTACGCTTTCATTCATTCAAAGATAATCGCATGCTCAGTTCAGCCTCATCAGCCTGTAATGCTGTAAAGCCAAACTGTTGATAAAAATGGATGGCCTTGCTATTGGTGTTTGCTACTTTAAGCCCTATGCTTTGAAACCCTTGCGACTGAAAATTGAGTGTCTGCACATGCGCGATGCAGGCTGTCATCAGTTGCGCCGCGTAGCCCTGCCCTTGTAAAGACGGCCACACACTGACATTGGTGATAAAGGCCAGTGGTGGCTGATTGCTATACACCGCCAGCAAGCCGACCATGTGTGACGCTTGCCACAGTTCAAAACGCGTCGCCAATGCCGCCATTTTTTCTGCGTATAGTGTTAAGTCAGTTTGCTGGGTGAGCGCTATTACAAAATCAGCTTGGCAACCTAGTAAGTGCGCTTGAATATCAGCAGCACTAGCGGTGTTCATCAGCAAGGTCACTGGTGTGGTCATGTTGCGTTAGACCAAGTCATAGCTATCGTGAATCATGCTGTGTAACGCGGCTTTGGAATTGAACATCATGCAATCGATGATCGATAGCCACGGCACAAAGGCATGGTTAAACTGCGGATAGGGCGTCAAGTGAGAATGGATAAAGCTTAATTCAATACCGTGCTGGCTAAACGTGGCGTGATCATATAAGGCCTGACCGCCGATGGCATTGATATAGCGCGTGGCGCCCAAAGCGCGGCATATCGCCAACACTTTGGCTTGGCTTTTAAATTGGTGGTCGATATTCACTTCGGATGAAATGACAATTTTTGTTGTGATATTTAAATAGGTACAAATGCTGCATACGGCGTGATGTAAAAAAGCAAACAAATTGCGTTGTGGATAGTTCACGATGCTTTCTAGCACTGGTAGCACTTCATCAAAATACGGCGCTTTGCGATAAGCATTGCGCCATTGGTTGAGTAACTCACTCGGTGTAAAGGCAGCTGACACTTCACGCGCATCAATATTCAAGCTGTCTGAATCACTTTTTAACGGCAAACTAAACACCGCATCTTGGCCATTTTTTAAAAAGCGGTTGCGGTTAATCCAGCCTTTTTTGGTGTATTTAATATTGTCATACAGCACAAATACATCCACCGCCGCCATCAACTGAAAATAACCAATATAGGGTAAAAAATAGGGCTGCATAATGGCAACGGTTAACGGTTTTTGTTGCATGGGATTGGCGTTAACCTTTAATTAAATCCACAATGGTGTGCAATTTCTCCACCGTTAACTCAGGAAAAATCGGCAAACAAATCACCTCACTTGCCGCGTTACTGGCGACGGGTAAATTGTCTTTAGTGGCCGATGGCATACCGCGATACATGGGGAAATCACTAATCAACGGATAGAAATAACGGCGCGCATAAATACCGGCATCGCGCAGTTTGTTGTACAACGCATCGCGGCTAAGCGGATAATCGGGCTTCACCAAAATAGGAAAGTAAGAATAATTAGCCACTTGCTCACCCGCATTTTGCAGGCAATGAATGCCGGTGACGCCGCTTAAAGCGGCTCGATAATGCGCGTCCACTTGTTTGCGTTTGTGAAAAGCGGCGTCTACCCCTTTGAGTTGTAGCAAGCCAAACGCGGCGTTGATTTCACTCATTTTGCCGTTAATGCCCGCTGCCACTACCGTGACTTCATCGACAAAACCAAAGTTTTTTAGGTGATCTATGCGTTGCTTGGTTTTGGCGTCTGGGCAAATAATGGCGCCGCCTTCAAAGGTGTTAAACACCTTGGTGGCATGAAAACTTAAGACCGATAAATCGCCATAATTGAGTAAACTGGTACCTTGATGCTGCACACCAAAGGCATGCGCGGCATCGTAAATCACTTTTAAATTGTAATCGTCGGCAATTTTTTGAATCTTATCCACTTCACACGGGTGACCATAACAATGCACCGGCATAATGGCGGTAGTGTTAGGGGTAATAGCGGCGGCAATTTTAGCCGGATCCATGTTCAGCGTCACCGGGTCAATATCAACAAATACCGGTTTAATACCGTTCCACAATAAGGAGTGCGCGGTAGCCACAAACGAGTACGGCGTGGTAATCACTTCACCGGAAATACGCAGCGCTTGCAAAGCAGTGAGTAGCGCAATGGTGCCGTTGGTAAACAAGGCAATATGATTGACGCCCAAATATTCACACAAGGCTTTTTCTAGTTGCTGATGAAACGGTCCGCCATTGGTCAGCAGTTTGTTGTCCCAAATTTTTTCTAGGTAAGGCACAAAGTCTTTTAAGTCGGGCAGTAAAGGCTGGGTGACGTAAATAATTTCGTTCTTTTTATTGATGCGGGTTTGTTCAGCCTTGATTTCGAAGCTAGCCGCTGGCGCATCGTGACACCAAGTGTTCCACATCTGCCTAAATGCTTGCTCTAGCGCATCGGCCAGCATTTCTGGTTTAGCCAGCGCAGAGGCGTCAAAACGCTCGCGTAGCGAATGGCGTACCTCAGACAAAGCTTCTAAATGCTCCGCCCAATACTGGCCTTTTTTTACAAAGTCTGCCGCATCTTCGGCCACAAACGTGTCTAGCCCCACATGCTTCATCACCGCCATGGCGGCGCGGCTGGTTAAGCTTAGGCCATTTAAACATAGCGTAGGCACGCCCATGCTCACCGCATGGCAAGTGGTGGTGACGCCATTTGAGGGGAAGGTATCTAAACAAATATCCACTTCTTGATGCAGCTTTAAATAATTTTTCATAAAGCTTCGCGGCCTAAATATTAGGCGCTCACTAACAATGCCGGCATCATTAAACCAGCTAATCAAGGCATCATAACTGCCGTCATGTGGCATGGCGCCGAGTAGCATTTTTGAGTTGGGCACCGCGTCCATGAGCCTAGCCCATACCTTAACGGCAGAGGCGGTAATTTTATTGGGGCGATTAAAACAAGCAAACGTGACGTAGCCATTGCTAAGCGCTGGCAGTGCATTCACCTCTGGCGCCACATCCGATGGCATAAACGGTGCATTGGCAGGCAGTTGTACCAGTTGCTCGGTAAATTGCCCATCAAATTCATGTGGTGGTACCAAATAGCTATCGGCCAAGTAGTAATCCATGGCCGTTAAGCCTGTTGTGGATAAATAACCTAGCCAGCTGACTTGGATAGGCGCTGGCTTGAAGGCAAAGGCGAGCAAGCGGTTATCCGAAGTGTGACCATCTAAATCGACCAAAATATCAATCTGGTCTTCACGAATTTTGGCGGCCAGCGCTTTATTCGATAACTTATCGACCTGCTGCCAATATCTAAAACCGCGCTTGACGCGTTGCGTGGTGCTGTCTTCTATCGGGCTGGTGGCGTAGGCGTACAACGTTAAATTGAGCGAGGTGGATAAAAACGGCAACAACGGCTCGATAAAATACACCAAGGAATGTTCTCTAAACGCCGCCGAGACAAAGCCTACGCGCAAAGGTCGGTCTGGGGTTTTATCATTGCTGTGGTGCTGCCAGTGTTTTTTTAAAGGCTGTTCATAATGCGCGCCAAACTGCACATGCGCCTCATACAAGGCTACGGCATCAGTATGTTCATCGTGCGATAAACAGAATAATAAGTTGCTATAGCAATCGGCATAGCTTGGATTTAACTTAAGGGCTTGGCGATAACACGCCACACCGCCCGCTACATCGCCCATGTCTTTTTTGACCACGCCTAAATTGTTATAGGCCGCGGTGTATTGTGGGTTTAAAGTAATGGCCTGCGCAAATGCCTGCGCCGCACCTTTTAAATCGCCTTGTTTTTTGAGTACCAGCCCATAATAGCAATGCTCTTTGGCATCCTGCTCGTTCAGTTCCAGTGCCCGTAACGCAGGCAAGCGCGCGTCTTTATCCTGAATTAAAAAGGTATCGCTCAACATTTTCCAGCCGGTCAGCCAGCGTGGATATTGATGAATTAAACCCAGTATTTTGTTTTCAATGTCGGTATAACGCTGCGCTTCAAACAGCGCCACTAATTCAAGTTCTACTTGTTCACCCGGCGTGGCTAGAGCTTTAATTTTGATAGCTAAATTTTTCGCCAATGCATCAATATCCGCACCCGCCAGCCCAGCTTGCAGGCCGTAATCCAACACCATTTCGGCATCGTGATAATGTTCAGCCGCCATCAAGGCGTTGATATAACTTTTCCAATAGATAGATTGTTCTGGCGCAGACTCTAGCGCCGCTTTAAACAAGGGCAAGCTGGCAGCGACATTATGCTGTTCTAGTTCTATGCTACCTAAGTTGTGATTAGCCGTAGGCTCTTGCGGCGCTTCTAGCAAAATTTCCCGATAGCGTTCCGCCGCCAGCGCTGGCTGGCCATTTTTATGCAAATCCACTGCGTGCACTAAGCGCTGATTAATAGTCAGTGTTTCTTGCTGCACTGCCATATCCACGCTCCTTATCAATTAGCCATTGCACCCTTGACGCACGACTTGCTTGTGATTAGCCATGCGCCGCCTCTATAGTGACATTTTGAACGAGTGTGCTTGCCAGCAATGCCCTGAAAAGAAAGGGGAAACCATGGCAAATGCCAGTTTCCCCTATTGATGATAGTTTGATAAAGGCTGGTGTTAGGTGCGCATAAACCCCAAGCGCTGCCAGCAATATTGCATGGCGGGCCAGGTTTTGCTGTCGCGTTCCAGCAGTTCATCGCGATTTTTCAGCTGTACTTGCTCGCCATGTACGCGGAAATAGCTGAGTAACTCAGTTAAATACACGGTATTGCCCTTAGGTGCTAAGTGTAGCCACATCATCACGTCCCCCAAGGAGTGGAATTTTTTGCCATCCACCGAGAACATGTCGGGCGCGTTATCTATCATGTCAGCCTTACGGAACATGGCCGTAGTGGGTTCGCCAACAAAATTGATTTTCTTAGTCAACAAGGTCGTGCCTAAAGACAAACCCTCTATCACCGTGGTGCGTTCCACCGGTGACGTGGTGGCGGTAATGTCCGCCAATGGTTCGCCAGCGGCATTGATCATCTGCCGTTTAGAGGTCACCAGCGTAATGTCTTCATAGTCTCTAAAGCATTGCACCATGCGTGCCACGCAATCAGGCGCCAGCATATCATCGTCATTGAGGTACTTAATAAACTCGCCATGGGCCTCACGTAAACAGCGCAAATAGTTTTCTCGGCCATAATCACCGGTATCGGTTTTGGGTGGATTTTTTAGGTAGCGTATCGGATTTTTTGCGGTTTGATAGCGGTTAACGATGTTCTCAATCGCGTCTGTGGGGCAATCATCACACACCAAAATTTCAGTATGGGCATAGCTTTGTTGCAGCGCGCTTTCTAGTGATTGCGCAAAATAGCTGGGGTTGTAAGCCGGGATGGCAATGGTGACGAGCGGTGCATCATCTGCTTGCAAGCGGCGCTGCGGTTTTTGGAACTCGACAATCAATTCAGATGACGCTCTGTGTTCGCGATTTTTAAACATTTCCTCGCTACTTTCACCAACTGCGCAGCGGCCTTTGACTTCTAAACCGACTTTTTTGGCCAGGCGCACCAACTCTTCTTCATCATAAATCCATTGATGTCCCCACCAGCGCATGGCAATGTTCAAGCGCTCGCAACGCGTCGCCGTCCAATCCAAGCCAAAGCGCTCCCAGTCGGGGTGCATGGTGTTATTCACATAATCCGAAATCACCGTGGCTAAATCTGGCATGGCAATGCGCACAATGCCGCCCGGTTTCAGTACGCGTTGACATTCATGCAATAGTGCCAGCCCTTGCGCTTGGCTGATATGCTCAAAAAAGTGCTCACTATAAATCCCGCTGACGCTGCTTTTTTGCCATGGCAAAGGTTGGGTTAAATCCAGCTGCATATCGGCACTGGTTTCCGCATCAATATTGATAAATCCCTCAAACTTACGCTCACCACAGCCCAAGTGTAAGTAAATAGGCGACTCATCCGCACTGCTTTGATAGGGCGTTTCTGCTTGTTTAAGGTAGGGAAACAGCGGGTTAAATTGGGCTGGTCGTGCTTGTAAATCGGCTAGCAATATGGCCGCCGTTTCTGGCCGCAAACTAAATTTTTGACCATGGGCAATGGCAAATTCAGCCGTGTCCACCGCATCTAACAGCATCAGCACATCAATATAACTCACCCAGTATTGCTCCACATTGGGGTCAGCCATCACCGCTTCTTCAAACTTCATCATAGCCTCGTTGAGCTGGCCCTGATTGGCTTCCAGCACACCTAGGTAATGATTAGCCACTGCATTTTTGGCGTCTACGGTCAGTACATAACGGTAGATTTTTTCTACATCGTACAGCAGTTGATTTTCTAGCTTGCTTTGCGCCAGCGCCATCAGCTGTGGCAATGATTGACCATGTAAAGTCGCCCGCCACAATTCGGTAGTAATGCGGTCTCTGATTGCATAATAATCTTTTAAGTGGCGCGCATCTTGGTCTTGCAGATACTGCGTTTTTAAATCGTCCATGACGATGAGCTGGTCAAAATGTGCACTAATCGGTGGGTTGCAAGTGGGTAGCAATTTGCTATCGTAAGCCTTAACGCGCCATGCTTGGGTGGCTAATAAAAACGATACCATGCGCTCTTGCACAAACACTTTGGTCGGCGCTTGGGCGCCATCGTGCTTCGCCCCAGCATTAAGCGCTGTCGCCAATGGCGTTATATTTTGTTCGGCCACTGCAAACACGCTTTCACAACAACGTAACCATTCACGCCAAAACTTAGGTTTGGCGACAAAATAATTGCAGAAAATCGTAGTATTGGCATCCATCACCAAGCTGTATAAATCGACATCAGGATTCAGCGTGGCCATGGCCTCCACAAAGGTTTGCATATTGTCATGATGCGCCGCCATGCCTTGAATAAAGATATTTAAAAAGAAGGCCGACTGGTCAAAAAACGGTGAAAAGGCAATCACATCGGATACGCCGCCATCTTGCTGGATAAAGGCCTCTACTTGTTCTGCCGTTAAGCCGGTTTTCTCTTTAAATTTGGGTGATAAAAAGCCATAGTAAGTGGCCTCTTCCAGCGTCGCATTCAAAAGATAATTACGCATTGGCCAGTATTCACGCCAATCTGGTCTGGTATTAGCCAAATTATCTAACGGCAAAAAGCCGGGGTCATTGCTTACTTGGGTCTGCGCTGAGTAAAAAATTTGATAAATGCAGGTGTGCACTTGCGACTGTTTTGCTAGTGGCAGCGCCTGCTCCATCACAACTTCTCCTTGCACAGCGCCTCCTTGCACACCGCTAACTTGCGTCTTTAACTGCGCCAGTGCGGTTAAGGCCTGCGCGTTATCTGGTTGTATTTTTAAGACTTCTTCATACAGGACGGTGGCGTTGTCCAGCGCACCCAGTGCTAGTTGTGTGCTGGCATGCTGCAGCACTTCTTGTACCGCTGCCGCCAATGCGTCATTACGTTCTATGATTGCGTTAGCCATATGGCTGGGCTCCCATTTCGCCAAATATTGCTGATATTGTGTAATCCATCGTTGGCTGCCAAACGCACCTTCACTTTGGTGCGTCAGCTTAATCGGCCATGTGCCTAAGCTTAAGCCTGCTTGCGTTGCCGTGCGGCAAAAATCCAAATCATAAAAATGGAATTCAAATTGCGTGTCAAACTGCACTTGCTTACTAGTTAAGGTCGCTTTTTTGGCGGCTAAAAATACGCCATCTAATAAAACACATTGGGCTGGCACAGCGCCATAATGCGAAACCGCGCCAAACGCTTGCGCGCCGTGGGCAATACGCCCGCTTAAATTGTCACGGTGGTCCCATGTAAAGGCGGTATCAATAAATAGCCAAGCCGGTTGCTGCGGCAGGCTACGTTTATTGCCTGCTATACCGATTACATCAAATTTAGCCAAGCCGTCTAAGATAGCCTCGGAAAAATGCACTTCGTCTAGCCAAACATCATCATGCATAAACACCAGCACAGCGTCGTCATCGGCATCCGCAATGGCTTGATTAAACACTGTAGATAGCCCAAGGCTGTTGTTAAAAGAAATGTGAGCACTCACTCTGCTATCTTGTTGCATATGTTGAGCTAACGATAAGCCCAAGGCTGAGGTCTGCCAAAAATCAGCTTCGCTCATACGGGTTGCGCTGATAATATTGATCATTAATTGCTCAGTGCTTGCGGTTTTGTGTGCTTGGTCGGCTAAGTGCGTTGCCACCGTATTATTAGTAAGGTCTGCTTGCTTGGCCAACAGCGGCGCCTTTTCTTGCCACATTTGCCAAAATAAAGTTTGCATCTGCTGGGCAAACCGCGCGCCGTCAAATAATGGCGAGGCCAGTACTTGCGCGCGCAAGCCTTGTCTTGTATGCGCCAATTGCGCTAAGTCACCACTGAATAATTGCGCTTTGGCTAGGTAGTCTTGTTTGCTGCTAGCCACCCAAGTTGGCAACCCAGCAGCGGTCAGCAAGCTTGCGCCTTGCCGTGCAATCATGGTCTCACCAGCTAAGGTGAGCGTAGGCACGCCCATCCATAAAGCCTCGCAAGTGGTGGTGCCGCCGGTAAACGGAAAGCTGTCTAATATCAGGTCAACCTCAGCATGCGCGGCAAGATAAGCATCGCGACTCACTTTACCCACTAGCGTGACGCGTTGTGGGTCTAGGCCACAGTGTGCCAAGCGGCTATGCATTAAGCTCACTATTTCATTATCGCCAAACGCTTTGCTTTGCCAGCGCAGCCTTGCGGTTGGCACGGCTTGCAGCACCTGCGCCCAGAGGCGCAATACCTCATCGCTGACTTTACTCATCGTTTGAAAGCAGCCAAACGTCACGTAACCATTTTTTAGCGCTGGCAGTTCGGCCACCTCAATGGCAGCCTCAGGCGCAGTAAAGCACATACGGGTATCCGGCAAATAGCGTATCTGTTCAGTAAAGTCTGCTTGATGTTGCTCTGGCACACTGACCACGTCGGCAATCACATAATCCATACTGGTAATACCAGTGGTAGCCCAATAGCCTAACCAACTGGCTTGCACCGGTGCTGGTCGCCAAGCAAATAACGGCAGTTTGTTGCCGCCGGTATGGCCAGATAAATCTAATAGTATATGCAGCTGGTCTTGGTAAATCAGTGCAGCCGCTGCTTGGTCGGTCAGGCCTGCCAGCGATTTCCACTCGGCAAAATACGGTTTGAGTACAGCGCTAGTGGCATCTTCGCGACCATCGGTGGAATAGGCCAACAATTCAATTTGTGTAGTATCGATATGTTGCAGCATATTTTTCAAGAAATAAGCCACCGGGTGCTGACGTAAATCGCCCGACACAATGCCAACGCGTAAGCGTTTAGCATGAACGTCGGCAGGCCAGTGAACAAACGGTGACAGCGCTTTTTGTGTGGTCATACGGCCATAAGCAAGCGCCACGCTTAAGCGCTCAGCCGCCGTAAATTGGTCGGCATACGTCATGCTAAACAGCAAGTTATCATAAGCAGCAATATGGTCTGGCACAATAGTGAGCACTTGCTTAGTGCTGGCCACGGCTTGCGTAATCTTGCCTTGATCAAGATAGACATTGCCGAGATTGATATAGGCATCGACATACTGTGGATCTAGCTGGATGGCTTGTTTCAGGCATGCCTCCGCTAAGCTGAGCTTGCCTAGTATTTTCAGCGTGACACTATAGTTGCTGAGGGTTTTGACATCCTTGGGCTGCAGTTTTAAAGCCTGATCAAATGCTTCGGCGGCTTCAATATTGGCCATTTTGGCTTGTAGGATTAAACCTAGGTTGTTCCAGGTGTCGCCTAATGTGGCATCCAACTCCAGCGCTTGGCGGCACGTTAGTTCGGCCTCGGCATAACGGCCTTGATGCATCATCACCACGGCCATATTGTTAAGCGTCGTTGCGCTAGGCGGCTCTAAACGTAAAGCATTTAAATAACATGCCTCTGCTGCCTCACCTTGGCCTAGGTCTTTATAGAGCATACCTAGGTTTTTGTGCGCGGGGAGATAATTGGGGTCTATGGCTATAGCTTGTAAATACGCTGCTTCGGCCTGCTCTGTACGTTGCAATTCTGCCAACACAATGCCCAAATTATTGTAAGCACCGGCATGTTGCGGATTAAGCGCAATCGCTTGCCGGTAACATTGCTCTGCCTGCACCGCCTCGCCCAAGGCTTTGTAAGCAGCGCCTAAATTCAGGTGGATAGAGGCATTATTGGCATCGTCCGTCAGCGCTTTTTCATACTGCTTAATGGCCTCTTTGTAGTGCCCCTGCTCTTGCAACACCACGCCCAAGTGAAAACACATATGCGCATGTTGCGGTGCCAGTTTAAAGGCTTTTTTATAGTTAGCTTCTGCTGCGCTCCATTGCTTAAGCGCTTTTTGCACATCGGCCAAATTAAACAGCGCTTGCACAAAATGCGGGGCTAATTTCACTGCCTTTTGGTAATAAGTCAGTGCTGCTGCAAACTGTTGTTGATCGTATAAATAGTTGGCGTAGTTATATTGCGTCTCTGCGTCTTTGGCCAGTAATTCTGCCGCCGTTTTCAGTGCGTGGCC
>DASWSZ010000078.1:0-10323 GCA_036402395.1 Methylophilus sp. | reverse complement strand
GTGGATTGATCGTATTAGACAATACTTGGAACTTTGGTGCCGGGTATCGGAATCGAACTGATGACCTTCGCATTACAAGTGCGCTGCTCTACCAACTGAGCTAACCCGGCAATTTCTTGAAGGCGTGACTATATCACTATTAATAAATCCGTGACTAGTCCTTTTAGAAAAAAATTACTATTTTTACAGTTTTTTTTACACTGGGCACTACTTCACTATTTTAAGCGAAGGCTTACCTTTACTTGGCAAGGTAGGTGCAGTCTCATCTTGCACTAAGGATGCCGATGAATCAGCGGGCGCATCGGCAGCCTGTAGCGGCATCTCTTGCACTTCAAAAAACATGCCTTGGCCATTTTCTCTGGCAAAAATACCTTTGACAGCCTCTAAGGGCACGTAAATGTTATGAGCAACACCGCCAAAACGCGCAGAAAACACAATAGCGTCATTGTCCATATGCAAATCTTTGGTGGCGGTGTAGTTCAGATTGAGCACAATTTCACCGTCTTTGACAAAACCCATCGGCACACGGGTATGCTGATTGACCGCCACCAACAAATGTGGCGTTAAGCCGTTATCGACGCACCATTCATGCATGGCGCGTACCATATAGGGCTTGGTAGAAATTAGCTCGCTCATCTTGTATTTAAATTTTAGTTTCCACTTTACTCAATAAATTAAAATATCTAAGCAGCATAAGGCGTGCGATAAAATTAACGAGGCCGTATATATGGAATATACAACGAATTAATTTTTGAAGCGCAACGCCGTAATGCGACGATATTTTAGTTTATTTACGCATCGCTTTCTCTGAAGGCGTCATCGCATCCGCATACAACGGACGTGAGAATAAACGCTCCGCATACTTAAGCAAAGGCGCGGCTTGATTAGGCAAATCAATGCCATAGTGCCCTAAGCGCCACAATAGTGGCGTGACTGCGACATCCAACATAGAATACTCATCGCCCAATAAATAGCTTTGCTTACTAAATATAGGCACAATTTGCGTTAAGTTATCACGGATGGTTTTGCGCGCAATATCCGCTTTCACTTCATCGCCAGATTCTAAATCTTTAATATGGGCAAACAAATCTTTTTCAAAGTTGTACAAAAACAAACGAGCGCGGGCTCGCATCACTGGGTCGGCTGGCATCAATTGCGGATGCGGAAAGCGCTCATCAATATACTCATTAATGATATTAGCTTCTGACAAAATCAAATCGCGCTCTACCAATACCGGCACATCACCATACGGGTTTAAAATGGCCAGATCTTCTGCTTTATTCACCAAATCTACATCTATCACTTCAAAATCCATGCCTTTTTCAAACAGCACGATGCGGCAACGGTGACTATAAGGATCGACCGTGCCTGAATATAATTTCATCATAATCTTTAATTCTCTCTGTATTAATTGCTACTTTTAGCGCGCTTCAAACTGAAGCCTTAATGAATATCTTTCCAATATTCCGCTTTAATTTTCTTCGCCAATACCAACATCACACCCAAGAACAACAGCACAGCGATGCCGATGTACTTGCGGTTTTGCTTAGCGGGCTCAGCCATAAAGGCCATATAGTTGGTCAAGTCGCCCACCATGGCATCGTATTCCGCCGGGTTGAGTTTGCCTGGCTTGACCAGTTCTAATGTATGCGTTTCGTGATTCAGCGTTTGCACACCTTGCAACTCATATAACACATGCGGCATGGCCACTTTGTCATACACGGTGTTGTTCCAACCTGTTGGGCGCGTATCGTCTTTATAAAAACCGCGTAAATAGGCATAGACCCAATCAGCACCACGCGCACGCACTTCTACCGATAAATCTGGCGGCGCCGCACCAAACCATTTTTTGGCATCCGCAGCGTTCATACTCACCTGCATGGTGTCACCTACTTTAGCACCAGCAAACAATAAGTTATCCTTGATTTGCTTTTCGGTGAGGCCAATATCTTGCAAACGGTTATAGCGCATATAGTTGGCGCTATGACAATTTAAACAATAGTTAACAAAGGTTTTGGCGCCGCGCTGTAACGATTCATGATTGCTTAAATCGATAGGCGCTTTAACGGTAATGGCGGCCTCACTGGCAAAACCCATCACAGGCAACAACAATAAACTGATTAAAAAGTTTTTCATATTAATTGGTCACTCTTTCTGGCACAGGCTTGGTTTTGTCTTTTTTGGTGTACCACGGCATCAGCGCAAAGAACAGGAAGTACACCGCCATACAAATACGTGCGACGACGGTAGCACGGTCGGCTTTACCCAACCATGCGCCAAATTGCCCCCATACATCTGCAGGTACTGTACCTAAATAACCCAAAATTAAGAAGCTGACCACAAACGCGGCCAACCAGCGCTTATATAAGGCGCCACGGTAACGGATAGACTTTACTGGACTTTTATCTAACCAAGGCAGCAATGCAAACACCACCACAGATAAACCCATCGCCACCACCCCTGGAAACTGTGAAATGCCGATTGGCGGCACTGCACGTAAAATAGAGTAGTAAGGCGTAAAGTACCAAACTGGGGCAATGTGTGCTGGGGTTTTCAATGGATCGGCCGGGACAAAGTTATTGGCCTCCAAGAAATAGCCGCCCATTTCTGGCGCAAAAAATACGATGGCCGCAAACACCATTAAGAACACAATGACGCCGACTAAATCTTTGACCGTGTAATATGGATGGAAAGGGATACCATCCAACGGAATGCCAGTCGCTGGGTCTTTGTTTTTCTTGATTTCTACGCCATCCGGATTGTTAGAGCCGACCTCATGCAGAGCAATTAAATGCACCATGACCAAGCCTAGCAACACCAACGGCAAGGCGATGACATGGAAAGCAAAGAAGCGATTTAAGGTCGCATCTGACACCAAATAGTCACCGCGCAACCATTCAGATAAATCTGGGCCAATAAATGGAATGGTGGAGAATAAGTTCACAATCACCTGCGCACCCCAATAAGACATTTGACCCCAAGGCAATAGGTAACCAAAAAACGCCTCACCCATCAGCACCAAGAATATGCCTACGCCAAACAGCCAAATCAGCTCGCGCGGTGTGCGATATGAACCGTAAATAATGCCGCGGAACATATGCAAATACACCACCACAAAAAACATGGAAGCACCGGTGGAGTGCATGTAGCGGATAATATTGCCACCAAACACATCACGCATAATGTATTCAACCGAGGCAAAAGCCTCTTGTGCATCTGGCTTGTAGTGCATGGTTAAAAAGATGCCGGTCAAAATTTGCATGACCAACACTAATAACGCTAACGAACCGAAGAAATACCAAAAGTTAAAGTTTTTAGGTGCGTAATACTCGGTTAAGTGATTTTTGATATTACTGGTGAGTGGAAAGCGTGTGTCTATCCAACCCAGCAAACCCGTCGTTGTGACTTCTTTTTTATCTGCCATGATTTAAGCCCCCACCTTTACATCATCGCCAATCAATAGCGTCGATTCGGTTAAATACTGATGCGGCGGCACAATTAAATTAGTCGGCGCTGGCGAGCCTTTAAATACACGGCCTGACAAGTCAAATTTAGATCCATGACATGGACAGACAAAGCCGCCATCCCAGTCTGGTGTAATAGCAAAGTTAGCATTGGGCGAACAACCCAAATGCGTACAAGTACCTAGCATCACCGCGTATTTTGCGTTGATGGCGCGGTCTTTATTCTTGCAATACTCAGGCTGCTGCGGCACTTCCAAAGCAGGGTCAGACAATTGGTCTTTGTGCGCATCTAGCTTAGCCAACATCTCTTCAGTGCGATGGATAATCCACACCGGCTGACCGCGCCACTCGGCCGTCATCATAGCGCCCGCTTCAATTTTGCTAATGTCCACCTCCACCGGTGCACCGGCAGCTTTGGCACGCTCACTTGGCAACATGCTGCCAACAAACGGCACCGCTACAGCGGCTGCACCAATCGCGCCAGTGGCGGCGGTGGCTTTAATTAAAAACTGTCTTTTTTCCAAATCAACTGCGCTGGGCTGCGTAAACGCTAGCCCGCCTTGGGTGTCATGTTTGTTGTCTGACATGGGGTTCCTTTAACTTGCTCTTTTGAAGCAACTTTAAACATAGATTAATCCGCGATTCTAACAGAAAGCGGCTGTTTTAGCCAAATTTAATTGCATAAGTGATTGATATTTATCATTTAAACAGGGTTATCAATATCAATAAACAGATGCCTTAATCCAAACTTTTCTGCCAAGTGTTCACCCAACGCGCGGATGCCATAACGTTCAGTGGCATGGTGGCCAGCAGCGATGTAACTGGTGTTCGATTCACGCACGCTATGCACGGTCTGTTCAGAGATTTCTCCACTGATAAATACATCGACTTGCTGCGCCATCGCTAGCTCAATATAACTTTGCGCGGCACCAGTACACCAAGCCACCGTTTGAATGCGCTTCTTAGAGTCGCCTATCACTTGCGGGGTTCTGTGTAGTTGCAGATTAATTTTTTCCGCCAGCAGCTCTAAAGTGATGGCTTCATCTAGCCTAGAAAAGGCCACCATTTGCTTGCTATCCAGCCAACGGTGTATTGGTAAACCTAACTGCTGACCCAGCATGACGTTGTTACCAAACTGCGGGTGCGCATCTAGCGGCAAATGGTAGGCAAACAAGTTAATGTCATGTTGCAGTAGCGCTTGGATTCTGCGTTTTTTCATGCCAGTAATGGTGGGCGATTCGCCCTTCCAAAAATAGCCGTGATGCACCATCAACACATCCGCTTGGTTCTCAATAGCCGCATCAATCAGTGCTTGACTAGCTGTTACACCAGTGACAATAGTCTGGATGTTCGCTTTACCCTCTACCTGCAAGCCATTTGGGCAGTAATCATTAAAGCTATCCGGTTGTAATATTTCACTTAAATATTGGTTTAAGTCATTTATTTTCATAGGTTTTCCCATATACTTGCAATCGTTTCTTCTTAATATTTTTGTATGCGTAAATTCTGGCTTATTTTTGCACAATCTGTCACGGTATGCTTAGCACTGTTATTTGTGCTGCGTTTTTTTTACCCCAACTTATTCATGACGCCGCCTGCGCCTGTGGTGATCAAACAGATACAAAACGCGGCACCTAGTATCGAATCTAAGTTAAGTTACAGTACTGCCGCCAATAAAGCGATGCCTTCGGTGGTGAATATTTTCACAACCAGTAAAAAAATTGCAACTGACCCGCATCAGCAATTTCGTGACGACCCATTGTTTAGACATTTTTTTGGCGAACAGCAAGATGATGATGAAGTGCAACCCGAAAGCAGCTTAGGCAGTGGCGTCATTGTCAGCGAGCAAGGGCTGATACTCACCAATAATCATGTGGTGACTTCTGCGGATGAAATTGAAGTGGCATTAGCGGATGGCCGTAAATTCTCAGCAAAAGTGGTGGGCACTGACCCAGAAACAGATTTAGCGGTGTTAAAAATTGATGCCGACCAACTCCCTGCAGTCACCTTTGCCAATGGCGAGCAACTGCATGTAGGCGATGTAGTACTGGCCATCGGCAACCCGTTTGGCGTCGGACAAACCGTCACACAAGGCATCATCAGCGCGTTAGGTCGCAGCCATTTGGGCATCAATACTTTCGAAAACTTTATTCAAACCGATGCTTCGATTAACCCCGGCAACTCGGGTGGTGCCTTGATAGATGCGGAAGGTAACCTGATTGGCATTAATAGCGCCATTTACTCACGCAGCGGCGGCAGCATGGGCATAGGCTTTGCCATTCCAGTCAGCATTGCCAAACAGGTCATGGAACAAATTTCTTTAACCGGCAGCGTCACACGTGGCTGGATAGGCATAGAAGCACAAGACATTACGCCAGAACTGGCCGAATCGTTCAAACTGGATAGCATTGAAGGCTCGTTGATTGCGGGCATCTTGCGCAATAGCCCTGCCGATTTAGCTGGCCTTAAGGCAGGCGATATTTTGGTAACGATCAACGGCAAAGCGATTGTGGACAGCGAGTCTATGCTGAATTTGATTGCCGTGTTGAAGCCCAAAGAAAAAGCCATGCTGGGCATTATGCGTGACGGTAAGCTTATGAAGGTGGAACTGATTGTAGGCAAACGCCCAACACCTACGATGACCAATCAATAATTAATGCTTAACTGATTTGGCAATGTTAAATTAAGCTTTGATTGAATTGATTTTAGGCTGCGTAAATTGTGCAAACAAAATGCCTAATTCATATAACAGCCACAGCGGCACGGCCAGCATAAACTGCGAAATAATGTCGGGCGGGGTAAAAATTGCGCCTACGACAAACGCGCCAACAATCACATAACCACGCGCTTCTTTTAATTGGGGAATGGTGACCCAGCCAAAGCGTGCAATCAGTATCACCGCAATCGGCACTTCAAACGCGGTACCAAACGCCAGAAACAAAGTCATGACAAAATCCAGATATTCAGAAATATCGGTCATCACCGTCACGCCCACTGGCGAACTGTTGACAATAAAACCAAACACCACCGGGAATACCAGAAAGTAGGCGAAGGTCATGCCCAGCATAAACAACAAGCTGCTGGCGACAATGACTGGCAACATCAGTTTTTTCTCGTTAGGATATAGACCAGGCGCCACAAAACTCCATACTTGGTAGAGCGTAAAAGGCAGCGAAATCACAAAAGCAGCCATCATCGCCACTTTCATCGGCACAAAAAATGGTGTGGTGACGGCGGTAGCGATCATCTGTGCACCGGCTGGTAACTTGGCGAGTAGCGGCGCGGCGAGTAAGCTATAAATTTTATTGGCGAATGGAAATAAGCAGATGAACACCAAGCCAAAGCCAAGCACGATGCGCAATAAGCGATTGCGTAACTCAATTAAATGCGAAATAAAGGATTCGGTTGGCGTCATGGCGTGCGTATTTTAGCCATTAAGGTGATTTGGGTTTAACCGCACGCGGTTTTTTGGCTGCGGGCATTGCTTTAGTTGCTACATCACCCTCTATCGCTAGATCAGTCTTTTTTGCAGCAGCACGTCGTTTCGCTTTAATGGCTTGCTCGGCTATCAATACTGGGCTGGTGCTTAAGGGCTTTGCTTCGGTAGCACTTACTTGCACAAGACTTGCTTCTGTAGGTAGGTCAGCTTTAGTTGATTCAATTTTGGTAGCTATTGTTTCTTCTGCTAGCGAATGACTACTGGCGATATCCGCTTGTAATTGACTGACATGCCCCATGATGCTGGATTCGGTTTGCATGACACTACTTTTTACTTCTTGTTGCAGCTTTTGCAACTCTTCAAAGCGCGTCTCACGATTGACTTCGTCTTTTACTTGCGCCATAAAACGCTGTATACGGCCAGCGTAAGCGCCAAAAGTACGTGCTACTTTAGGCAGCTTTTCTGGGCCTATCACTAATAGCATCACCACAGCGACGACTATCAATTCTGCAAATGAAATATCAAACACGGCTAGGGGTGAATGCTTGGAGTTATTGTTTGGTTTTATGGGTCACTTCACCCTCAATGACCTCGCTTTTGACGTCATCTTTATTATCCGTTACCTGATCATCTTTCATGGCTTTTTTAAACTCATTCATCGCGCCACCGACATCACTGCCGATATTGCGCAATTTTTTAGTACCAAACACGAGTACCACAATCAACAATACGATTAACCAATGCCACAAACTAAAAGAACCCATGATTTTCTCCTGTGAATACAGCTGCCGTTTAGGCAACTTAAATGACTGATATTAGCTGTTGGCTGACCCGCCACCAAATACATGTAAATGCAAATGAAATACCTCTTGCCCACCTGCGCGGCCAGTATTGATCAAGGTTTTAAAGCCTACGAGGCCTTGTTCAGCAGCTAATCGAGGCACCAATAATAAAGCTTTACCTAGTAACAATTGCTGTGCATCCGTACAGTCTTTAAGTGTTTCCACATGCCATTTTGGCACGATTAAAAAGTGCACTTTGGCCATGGGCTTGATGTCATGAAAGGCAATAAAATCGTCATCTTCATAGATTTTTTTGGCAGGTATGCTACCACTGACTATCTTACAAAAAATACAATCTTCACTCATTTTCTAACCATTCCTTTTTGACTGCATTAGCCATTCAAATTGTACTTAGCGTATGTAATGCTAACTTTCAGTGCGACTGGCTTTTTCTGCAATACCCGATAAGCCTTCGCGCCGCGCCAATTCATCCAGCACTTCTTGTGGGCTAATGTTAGCCTTAGCCAACATCACCAAAGTATGAAACCACAAATCAGCGGTTTCATAAATAATTTCATCGCGTACGCCGCCTTTTGCCGCAATCACCGTTTCAGTCGCTTCTTCGCCTATCTTTTTCAGGATACTGTCCATGCCTTTGGCGTACAGTTTAGCCACATAAGACGTCGCTGGATCCGCCAATTTACGTTGTTCCAACAACTCGGCCAATCTATTTAGCACATCACTCATGGTAAATCTCTTTGGGGTCTTTAATCACCGCTTGGTCGATGACCCATTGTTGCTGATCTAACTTTTTAAAGAAGCAGTTGTGTCTGCCGGTATGGCAAGCAATGCCGCCCACTTGCTCTACACTTATCAAAATGACATCTTCATCGCAATCTAAACGAATTTCATGCACTTTTTGCACATGACCCGATTCTTCACCCTTGCGCCATAGCTTGCCACGTGATCGCGACCAATAGACGGCTTGTTGCGTTTCGCTGGTCAATTGCAAAGCTTCTCGGTTCATCCAAGCAAACATCAATACTTTACCAGTGTCATGTTGCTGGCATATGACAGGCACTAAGCCATTGGCATCCCAATGGACATCCTCTAACCAGTTCAATCCCGCACCTCTATGCCATGTTGTTTCATATAGGCCTTGGCTTGTTGCACCGTATATTCGCCATAGTGAAAAATACTGGCGGCCAACACTGCATCGGCACCGCCAAGCGTAACGCCCTCAACCAAGTGTTGTAAGTTACCGACACCACCAGAGGCGATGAGCGGCACGTCTACTGCTTCAGAAATCGCGTGGTTTAAAGGGTTATTAAAGCCTATCTTGGTACCATCGCGGTCCATGCTAGTGACCAATAACTCACCTGCACCTAAACTCACCATATGCTGTGCCCATTTGACAGCATCCAAACCGGTAGGTTTGCGGCCGCCATGGGTAAACACTTCCCACTCAAATGGCTGATTATCGACTTTTTTAGCATCAATGGCGACTACAATGCATTGCGAACCAAACCTACCAGAAGCATCTTCTACGACTTTAGGATTTAAGACAGCGGTGGTATTGATACTGACTTTATCGGCACCGGCATTAAGTAAGCGTCTGACATCATCCACCTGACGCACGCCACCCCCGACAGTGAGCGGAATAAACACTTGCGAGGCGACTTCTTCGATAATGTGTAAGATTAAATCTCTATCATCTGAGCTAGCGGTAATGTCTAAAAACGTCAGTTCGTCCGCGCCCTGCTCGTTGTAGCGTTGCGCAATTTCTACCGGGTCACCGGCATCACGTAGCTCTAAAAAATTCACACCCTTGACGACACGGCCATTGGTGACGTCTAAACAAGGGATGATACGTTTAGCTAAGCCCATTAGGCGCTCAACTCATCAGCCAAGGCTTGTGCCGCAGCAAAATTGAGTGTGCCTTCGTAAATCGCACGGCCAGTAATCGTGCCGATAATGCCTTCACTAGCGACTGCACAGAGTCTACGCACATCTTCTAAATTGGTCACGCCGCCACTGGCGATGACTGGGATGGTCAGCGCTTGTGCTAAAGCCACCGTGGCTTCAATGTTGACGCCTGTCAGCATGCCGTCACGGCCAATGTCGGTATAGACAATACTTTCCACACCATAATCTTCAAATTTTTTGGCCAAATCAATGACGTCATGGCCAGTGAGTTTAGACCAGCCGTCCACCGCCACTTTGCCATCTTTGGCATCTAAGCCGACCATAATTTGGCCGGGGAAGGCATAGCAAGCTTCATGTAAAAAGCCAGGATTTTTAACAGCTGCAGTGCCGATAATGACATAGCTGATGCCGTCATCTAAGTAACGCTCTATAGTATCTAAATCACGTATACCGCCGCCTAACTGAATCGGGATATCGCCACCAACCGCACTGACAATGGATTTGATGGCACCTTCATTCACCGGCTTACCGGCAAATGCACCGTTTAAATCCACCAAGTGCAGGCGCTTGCCGCCTTGGTCTACCCAATGGCGCGCCATGGCACCCGGATCCTCCGAAAATACGGTGGACTCCTCCATTAAGCCTTGTTTTAGGCGTACACAGTGACCGTCTTTTAAATCGATTGCTGGAATAATAAGCATGTTTTTGTGGG
>DASWSZ010000077.1:0-10880 GCA_036402395.1 Methylophilus sp. | reverse complement strand
TCACTGCCAAGCTATTTATATTAAACCAGCACCATGCTGGTTTGCACAAAAGCCCTCCTCGTGAGGGCTTTTTGCTTTGGCAAAGTCCATCACCCATTAATCTTAGTTGGTAAATGGCGTTAAACAATTGTTTGTAACTAGAAAACACATGTATTAAGATATTTATTGAATTGATAAAGCATAAATGAAGCACTTAGACATCAATAGTAATATCCTTTAAGTGTTTCAATTGATTGCTTTTATTGGTATAATGCGTGCATATTTTGATGGGCTTTGAGCCCATTTTTTGTTTCTGCTCGATATGTATCGTTGCTTTGGTGCTTTAAAGGACGCTTGTAATGCTTGATTTACATGCTTTGATTGAAAAAACAGTGGTGCAACTTGGATTCGATTTAGTCGACCTTGAGGTGTCTAATCGCGGCAAGTTGCTGCGTGTGTTTATCGATAAATTAACTCCTGTAGACATTAAAGATAGCGTGACGATTGATGATTGCGTATTGGTGAGTAATCAGCTGGGTAATGTGCTGACGGTAGACCATGACATTGATTATGACCGCCTAGAAGTGTCTTCTGCCGGCATGGATCGCGTGCTGAAAAAAGAAAAAGATTTCGTCCGCTTTGCTGGCGAACGCGCACAAATTAAGCTGCGCGTAGGCGTGAAAGACGAAAGCTCGCAAGCGACAGAGACAACCTTGCCTCGCAAAACCTTTTTAGGCATTTTGCAAGGCGTTGAAAACGAACATGTGTTGATAGAGTTTAATGGTCATGTCTATCATTTGGCACTGAGTAATATAGATAAGGCGAGATTAAGCCCCGTATTTGGTTAGCCACATTCAGCAGTAGCGCATTTAAGTATAATTTTAGTTGGAGAAAAGCAATGAGTCGTGAAATTTTATTATTAGTAGACGCCTTAGCTCATGAGAAAAACGTGACTAAAGAGGTGATTTTTACTGCGTTAGAACTCGCATTGGCTTCTGCAACTAAGAAAAATCATGAAGAAAATGCTGATATTCGCGTCTCTATTGACCGCGAAACGGGCGATTATGAAACGTTTAGACGTTGGCAATATGTTGAGTACGATTTATTGGAAAACTCAGCGTATCAATTTGATGAGGAAGATGAGCGCGCCAAAGGCCGTCAAATTGGTGATTATGTAGAAGTGCCGTTGGAGTCTATCTCGTTTGGGCGTATTGGCGCGCAAGCAGCTAAACAAGTCATCCTGCAAAAAGTACGTGAAGCCGAGCGTGAGCAAATCTTACAAGACTTTTTAGGCCGCGGTGAAAGTTTGGTGACCGGTGTCATTAAGCGCATGGAAAAAGGCAATGCCATTATTGAAGTGGGTCGCTTAGAGTGTTTGTTACCACGTGAGTCCATGATTCCTAAAGAGAATTTACGTGTCGGTGATCGTGTGCGTGCTTATTTGTCACGTGTTGACCGTGGTGGCCGTGGCCCACAATTGATTTTGTCACGCATAGCACCAGAATTTTTACAGCGCTTGTTTGAATTAGAAGTGCCAGAAATTGAAGAAGGTTTGTTAGAGATTCGTTCAGCTGCGCGTGATCCTGGTTTGCGCTCAAAAATTGCGGTGAAAACCAATGATCAGCGCTTGGACCCGGTGGGTACTTGCGTGGGTATGCGTGGTTCACGTGTGCAAGCCGTTACTTCTGAGTTGTCTGGCGAGCGCGTAGACATTGTGTTGTGGAGTATGGATCCAGCGCAGTTTGTGATTAACTCATTGGCGCCAGCCGAAGTATCTTCTATTGTCGTCGATGAAGATGCACATAGCATGGACGTGGTGGTGGATGAAGAACAATTGGCGATGGCCATTGGCCGTAACGGTCAAAATGTGCGCTTAGCTTCTGAGCTAACTGGTTGGACGTTGAACATTCTGACCGAAGAAGCCGCTGCTAAGAAAAACCAAGATGAGTACGCCAGCGTCAGCAAGTTGTTTATTGAGAAATTAGACGTCGATGAAGAGGTTGCGGACATTTTGGTGCAAGAAGGCTTTAGCACCTTAGAAGAAATTGCCTATGTACCGCTATCAGAAATGGCACAAATCGACGCTTTTGATGAAGATACAGTTAATGAGTTACGTTCACGTGCGCGTGCCGCACTATTGACCGAAGCAATTGCCAAAGAAGAGCAAGTGGAAGAAGCTGCCGGTGATTTGATTTCTATGGAAGGCATGGATGACGCGACTGCTCATTTATTGATTTCTAAAGGCGTGGCGACTATGGATGACTTGGCTGAATTGGCTGTCGACGAATTGGTCGAACTCACCAGCATGGAAGAAGCACGTGCTAAACAGCTGATTATGACGGCTAGAGCACCCTGGTTTAAGTAACGTCAGGTTTAAGTAATAAAGTAATTAACATTGTTAGATTCAACGAGTAAGTAAAGAATAGTAGAGAGACTGGAGCAGTACATGGCACAATCAACCGTTGCACAATTCGCCGCAGAGTTAGGCCTGCCAACCACTTTGTTACTAGAGCAACTTAAAAGTGCGGGTGTAGTTAAATTGGCGGTAGAAGACAGGCTAGACGAAGCAGATAAAACTGCTTTGCTGGACTATCTGCGCAAAGAGCATGGCGCGGCGCAAGCGCCTAAAAGTAAAATCACCCTGACACGCAAACAAAACACCGAGATTAAAAAAACGGACAGCACGGGTCGCGCCCGCACTATTCAAGTGGAAGTGCGCAAAAAACGTGTGATTGACCGCAGCATAGAAGACATAGAAGAACCGGTAGCGGAAGTTGTGAGCGAGCCAGAAGTGCTTGTAACCCCAGCGCCTATTGTTGCTGAAGCTGCGGTTGAAGTCGTGGCAGAAGTAGTGGCGCCAATCGTGGTTGAAGCAGAGCCTGTAGTAGTGCCGCCAGTGGTAGAGGTGCCGGTAGTAGTACCTGTAGTTGAGGCGGCAAAGCCTGCACCAGTGATTTCCACGACCATTAAAAAACAAGTGCTGTCACCAGAGCAAGTGGCAATACGTGAGCAAGAGGCGAAACGTCATGCCGCTTTACTGGCGATTCAAGCTGAAGATGCGCGTAAAAAACAAGAGTTAATACAGCGTCGCTTAGATGAAGAAGCGAGAAAACTCGCTGAAGCTGAAGCAGCAAAAGTTAAAGCAGCTAAATTGTCGGAAGGTACGTTGCACAAGCCTGCGGCGAAAGAAGGCGCAAAACCTGAAGCAAAAGAAGCTAAAAAAGGTAAAGCCGGTAACAGCAACAATAAAGACTGGAACGACGCGCAAAACAAAAAACGTGGCTTAAAAACACGTGGCGATGTGGCGGTTAATGCAGGCTGGCGCTCACCAAAAGGCAAGCACAAATCGCACAAAGATGATGATGAGCAACACGCATTTAACGCGCCGACTGAGCCTATGGTGCATGAAGTGATGGTACCGGAAACCATTTCTGTGGCCGATTTAGCGCATAAAATGTCGATTAAAGCGGCTGAAGTGATTAAAGTGCTAATGAAAATGGGCATGATGGTCACCATTAACCAAGTGCTGGACCAAGAAACCGCGATTATTGTCGTTGAAGAAATGGGCCATAAAGCGCAAGCAGCGGCCGCTAATGATCCTGAATCATTCTTGGAAGTGACTGAGACCGTTGAGCCTATCTTTGAAACACGTCCACCAGTGGTCACGGTCATGGGTCACGTTGACCATGGTAAAACCTCATTGTTGGATTATATCCGTCGCAGCCGCGTCGCCACTGGCGAAGCGGGTGGCATTACGCAACACATTGGTGCTTACCACGTGGAAACACCGCGCGGTATGGTCACTTTCCTTGATACGCCTGGCCATGAAGCGTTTACCGCCATGCGTGCGCGTGGTGCCAAAGCCACGGATATTGTGATTTTGGTGGTGTCCGCCGATGACGGCGTGATGCCGCAAACGATTGAGGCAATTCACCATGCCAAAGCGGGTAATGTGCCTATTGTGGTCGCCATTAACAAAGTGGATAAGCCAGAAGCGCAGCCAGAACGCGTCAAAATGGAATTGGTCAATCACGAAGTTGTGCCAGAAGAGTTTGGTGGCGATGTCATGTTCCGTGAAGTGTCGGCCAAAACCGGTAAAGGCATTGACGAGTTGCTAGAAGCGATACTGTTACAAGCTGAAGTCTTAGAATTGAAAGCCCCTAAAAATACACCGGCTAAAGGCTTAGTGATTGAAGGCCGCTTAGATAAAGGCCGTGGTTCAGTCTCAACCATCTTGGTACAGTCTGGTATCTTGCGCCGTGGCGATATGATTTTAGCCGGCACTACGTTTGGTCGCGTACGCGCCATGTTGGACGAATCTGGTAACGACATTAAAGAGGCCGGCCCATCTATTCCGGTCGAAATTTTAGGCTTGTCCGATGTGCCAGCGGCTGGCGAAGAAGTGATTGTATTAAACGACGAGCGTAAAGCGCGTGAAATTGCTAACTTCCGTGCCGGTAAATTCCGTGATGTGAAATTGGCGAAACAGCAAGCGGCTAAGCTTGAGAATATGTTTAACCAAATGGAAGAAGGCGTAGTCCAAACATTGGGTCTGATTATTAAATCAGACGTACAAGGTTCGTATGAAGCGTTGGCCACCAGCTTGCAAAAACTGTCTACCGCAGAAGTGCGCGTCAATATTATTCACACCGGCGTGGGTGCCATCAGCGAGTCTGATGTTAACTTAGCCAGTGCGTCAAACGCAGTGTTGATTGGCTTTAACGTACGTGCCGATACCGGCGCGCGTAAGTTGATTGATAACTTGGGCGTAGATGTGCGTTACTACAATATTATTTACGAAGCTGTGGATGAAGTGAAAGCGGCCTTGGGTGGTATGTTAGCGCCTGAGCAACGTGAAAATATGATCGGTACTGTGGAAATTCGCGAAGTATTCCGTATTTCTAAAATTGGTGCGATTGCAGGTTGTTATGTGCAAGATGGCGTGATTAGACGTAACTCTAAAGTACGCGTATTGCGCAATAACGTGATTATTCATACGGGTGAATTAGATTCGTTGAAACGCTTTAAAGATGATGCCAAAGAAGTGAAAAACAACTTTGAGTGTGGCTTGTCATTGAAAAACTTCAATGACATTGAGATTGGTGATATTTTAGAAGTGTATGAAGTTGTTGAAGTCGCCCGCACGTTATAGCTTAAAAATCCGTCACGATACTTCGTTGTAAAACAAAAAACCTTCGCTTACATACAAGACGTATGCCACGCTCGGTTTTTCATTTTACGCCTAGTCTCATTTAGACTTTTTAAGTTATTAGATTGGTAAAATTATGGCAAAAGCATTTTCAAGACATCACCGAGTAGCTGAGCAAATGCGCCGAGAGTTGGCAGATTTGCTACAGTTTGAAGTGAAAGACCCACGCGTGGGCATGGTCACCATTACTGAGGTGGAAGTCACTGGTGACATGGCGCACGCAAAGATTTTTTACAGCGCCGCCAAAGGCACAGAGGCTTTGCAAAAAGGCTTAGAGCAATCAGCTGGCTTTTTGCGTACGCAAGTGGCCAAGCGCATGTTACTACGTACCGTGCCGCAACTGCATTTTGTCTATGATGCCTCCATTGATAATGGCATGAAAATGGCGCAATTGATTGATGCCGCCATTGCGTCAGACAACAAGCCAGAATCGCAATAAACCTGATACCTAAGTGTAAGTGTGCAAGAGCTTATCCCCCCCACAAAAACGCGCGAAAAGAAAACACAAGTCAAACGCATTAAACGCAACATCAATGGCGTGTTACTGATCGATAAGCCGCTAGGCTATTCTTCCAATCAAGCTTTACAAAAAGTGAAATGGCTGTACCAAGCCGCCAAAGCGGGCCATACCGGAACATTAGATCCTCTAGCCACTGGCCTATTGCCTATCTGCTTGGGTGAAGCGACTAAGTTTGCGCAATACCTCACCGATGCCGATAAAACTTATGTGGCCACCATGAAGTTAGGCGCAACGACGACAACAGGTGACGCCGAAGGCGACATTCTCACTACCGCAGAAGTGAATGTGACACGCGCTACATTTGACGCAGCCTGCCAGCAATTTTTAGGTGAGATTAGCCAAATCCCACCCATGTACTCCGCCCTTAAGCATGAAGGCAAAGCGCTGTATACTTACGCGCGCGAAGGTGTAGAAATTGAACGCAAAGCGCGCATTGTGCATATACTGCGTATCGAGACGACACGCTTAGACCACGATGTTGCCGAAATCATCGTTACCTGCAGCAAAGGGACGTATATTCGCACCTTGGCGGAAGACATTGGTCAGGTACTTGGTTGTGGCGCGCATTTGATTGCGTTGCGCCGTACCGCCGCGGCTGGTTATGACATATCTCATGCCATGACCTTGGAGCAGCTTGAAGCCCTAACCTTAGCGCAGCGCGATGCAGCGCTGATGCCAGTGGATTCGGCCATTGAGGATATGCCTAAAGTCATCCTTAATGCAGATGCTGCGTATTACTTGTTGCAAGGCCAGCCGGTATGGCAAGCCGGTAAAATTCCAGATACAGATTTAAGATTATACGATGTTAATGATAGGTTTCTGGGCCTAGGTTATTTGCAGCCCGACGGCAAAATTGCGCCCAAGCGCCTTTTGCAAAATTATAGTAATAAAAACAGCGATTTAAAATCATTAAGTGAATAAATTAGCTTGTTAAATAGTGTGTTTCACTATAAAATGCGCGGTTCATTGTAAATGAATGCAATGGCGGTTAAGGCTTTTAAACTTGGCTGCATTTGTATTGACGCTAACTAAAGGAAAAAAGATGGCAACTACAGCAGTAGACACAGCAAAAATCATTAAAGAATATCAACGCGCACCTAACGATACCGCTAGCCCAGAAGTGCAAGTCGCTTTATTAACTAGCCGTATCACTTATTTAACTGAGCATTTTAAATCAAACAAAAAAGACAACCACTCACGTCGTGGTTTGTTGGCGTTAGTCAGCCAACGTCGCCGTTTGTTAGATTATTTAAAAAGTCGTGACGCAGGCCGTTATCAAACATTGATTGCGCGTTTAAGCCTACGTAAGTAATTGTTATAGAAGTGCCTAATATTTTAAATTTGGTTCACTTTTATAATTGATAAAAAGCCGATTGCATGGTGATATGCGTCGGCTTTTTTGTTTTAAAAAATATCACTATAACAAGCAACAATTTGAAAAAAAGTAATGATTGAAGCGCAGCTATTGGGTAGTGAATAGCCTGCTATTGAGATGAAAAGGAAAATACATGTTTAATATTGCAAAAAAGAGTGTTCAATTTGGTGCACATACGCTCACCCTAGAAACAGGAGAAATCTCACGTCAAGCCGATGCGGCTGTATTAGTGAGCTATGGTGATACCGTAGTATTAGTGGCAGTAACCAGTAAACGTGAAGTAAAAGAAGGCCAAGATTTTTTCCCGTTAACTGTTGATTATATGGAAAAAACCTATGCAGCCGGTAAAATCCCGGGTGGCTTTTTCAAACGTGAAGGCCGTCCTTCAGAAAAAGAAACATTGACCAGCCGTTTAATCGACCGTCCTTTACGCCCACTGTTCCCAGAAGCGTTTTATAACGAAGTACAAGTCGTGGCGACGGTGATGTCTTCAGACCCAGAAATCGACGCCGACATTCCGGCGATTATTGGTGCGTCTGCCGCCATGTCGTTATCCGGTATCCCATTTTTTGGTCCATTAGGCGCAGCACGTGTGGGTTATATCAATGGTGAATACGTCTTGAACCCAACTGCCACACAATTGACCGAAACTAAATTAGATTTAGTGGTGGCAGCCACAGAAACCGCGGTAATGATGGTGGAATCTGAGGCGCAAGAGTTGTCAGAAGAAATCATGTTAGGTGCTGTGGTATTTGGCCATGAGCAAATGCAAGTCGTGATTAAAATGATTAATGAATTGACCGCCGAAGCCGGTAAAGACGCGTGGGATTGGGTTGCGCCTGAGCCAGACACGGCCTTGATTGAAAAAGTAGCGCAATTAGCTGCGGCTGATATCAATGCTGCGTTCCAGATCAAAGCCAAAGGCGACCGTTCAGCTAAATTGGACGAAATCAAAAGCCGCGTGATGGCGGAACTGATTACTGAAAATACCTCGACTGCCGAAGCCAACAAAATTAAAGGCGAGTTCTTTAATTTAGAAGCTAAAACCGTACGTAGCCAAATCTTAAACGGTGAGCCACGTATTGATGGTCGTGACACGCGTACTGTACGTCCAATCAGCATCCGCACTGGCGTATTGCCACGCACGCATGGCTCTGCCTTGTTTACGCGTGGTGAGACACAAGCCTTGGTAGTAGCAACATTAGGCACAGGTCGTGATGAGCAGACCATTGATGCGCTACAAGGTGAGTACAATGACCGCTTTATGTTGCATTACAATATGCCTCCGTACGCCACTGGTGAAACCGGCCGCGTCGGTACACCAAAACGCCGCGAAATCGGTCATGGCCGCTTAGCTAAACGTGCGTTAATCGCAGCCTTACCAGCCAAAGGTGACTTTGATTACACCATGCGTGTGGTGTCTGAGATTACTGAATCTAATGGTTCTAGCTCAATGGCGTCAGTCTGTGGCGGCTGTTTAGCGTTGATGGATGCAGGCGTGCCAATGAAAGCGCATGTAGCAGGTATTGCCATGGGTTTGATTAAAGAAGGCAATCGCGTAGCAGTGTTGACCGACATTTTGGGCGATGAAGATCACTTGGGCGATATGGACTTTAAAGTAGCTGGTACCGAAAACGGTATTACCGCGCTGCAAATGGACATCAAAATTACCGGTATTACGGCACAGATTATGCAAGTGGCCTTGGCACAAGCCAAAGAAGGCCGTACCCATATCTTGGGCATCATGAAAAATGCCATGAGCAATGCGAATACGGAAATGTCACAATTTGCGCCACGCATTATCACCATGAAAATCAATCCGGACAAAATCCGTGATGTGATTGGTAAAGGCGGTGCAGTGATTCGTGCTTTAACCGAAGAAACCGGTACTACTATTGATATCGAAGATGACGGTACCGTAAAAATTGCCTGTACCAGCAGCGAGCAAGGGGCAGAAGCGCAACGCCGTATTGCAGAGATCACCGCTGAGGTAGAAGTCGGTCAAATCTACGAAGGTCCAGTAGTCAAAATCTTAGATTTCGGCGCAGTGGTGTCATTGTTACCAGGCAAAGATGGCTTGGTACATATTTCACAAATCGCCCACGAACGCGTAAAAGCGGTGAGTGACTTTGTGAAAGAAGGTGATGTGGTGAAAGTGAAAGTGGTGGAGATTGATGACAAAGGTAAAGTGCGTTTAAGCATGAAAGCTTTGATTGATGCGCCAGCACGTGAAGAAGCGCCGTCTCAAGAGTAATACACTTGGTATGTTAAAAAGCCCGCGCAAGCGGGCTTTTTTATTGGGTGCTCCTATGTTTTCTGCGATTACATTTTACTAAACATAGTTAGCAGCTAGTCTTGCTAGCACACAAGCTAAGCGCTTATTTCGCCACTTGTCTTTCACGCATTTCGTCTAATGTTTTGCAGTCTATGCAAAGTGTGGCGGTTGGACGCGCTTCTAAGCGTTTAAGGCCAATTTCTACGCCACACCCTTCGCAATACCCATATTCATCGGCTTCAATATTGCGCAAAGTTTCATCTATCTTTTTAATCAGTTTACGTTCGCGGTCACGGTTGCGTAACTCTAAGGCCATGTCAGATTCTTGGCTGGCGCGGTCATTTGGGTCAGCAAACATGGTCACTTCATCTTGCATGGTGTGCACGGTGCGATCAATGTCATGACTCAAGTCAGATTTCCAATCGTTTAAGATTTTGCGGAAATGGTCTTGTTGCTTTTTGTTCATGTACTCCTCACCGGCTTGTGGCTGGTAAGGGGTAAAAGTTTTGTTCAGAGTTTCTGCCATGTTGTTTCCAGCGACTTTGAATTGTCGTTTAATCAGTTAATAAAGTGAGTGCTACTTGTAACTAAAGCCCATACAAAAACAAAAAATTTAATCGCGCGAGTTTACACCTATTAGTCAATATATGCAAAAGTTGCTACCCGCATGCGTTTCACGGTTAACGACCGCTTAATTCCAGCGCCAGCAGTGTGTTTTCCATTAAAGTGGCGACCGTCATCGGCCCCACACCGCCTGGTACCGGTGTAATGTAACCAGCATGCGCTTTTGCGTCGTTAAAATCAACATCGCCGCAAATGCTGCCATCAGCCAAGCGATTAATCCCTATATCGACCACAATTGCTCCAGGTTTAATCCATTCGCCCTTAATCAACCCCGCTTTACCTGCCGCGGCCACTACTAGGTCGGCTTTTTTCACATGCTCTGCCAGGTCTTTAGTATGACGATGGCAGCTGGTAATGGTGCAACCTGCCAATAACAGCTCAAGTGCCATCGGCCGACCAACATGGTTGGATACACCGACGATCACAGCATCTAAACCCATTAACTCGATATTGCTGGCTTCTAGCATTTTAATCACACCAAAAGGTGTGCATGAGCGCAGCGTAGGCTGGCGCACCGCTAAGCGACCAATGTTGTAAGGGTGAAAGCCGTCGACATCTTTGTGCACGCTAATGCGCTCTACCAATAAGTCTTCATTGATATGATGCGGCAGTGGCGACTGCACCAAAATGCCGTCTACCGTAGTGTCTGCATTTAAGCGGTCTACTAGCGCAAATAATTCATCCTGCGTAATGGTGGCGGGAAACTCATGGGCAATTGAGCGTATACCGACTTTTTCGCACGCCAAACGCTTGTTGCGCACGTAAATGGCTGAAGCAGCATCTGCGCCGACTAAAATGACGGCTAAACAAGGTGCGCGTTTGCCAGCAGCTAAGCGCGTTTCAATTTTGGTTTGAATAGAAGTGAGTAAGGTTGCGGCAATGGCTTTACCGTTGATAA
>DASWSZ010000076.1:0-4398 GCA_036402395.1 Methylophilus sp. | reverse complement strand
TGCGCACATCGACACTTTCCTCCGCCGTGCCACCCACGGTACGCACTTTTTTCTCTTGGATAGCGCGCAATAATTTCACTTGCATGGCCAAAGGTAAATCGGCCACCTCGTCCAAAAATAAGGTGCCGCCATTGGCGGCTTGAAACAAGCCTTGCGTATCTTGTGCTGCGCCAGTAAAGGCACCTTTTTTGTAGCCAAAAAACTCGCTTTCCATCAGGTTTTCGGGAATCGCGCCACAGTTAACCGCAATAAACGATTTGTCGCGCCGCGAGCTATTGGCATGGATCAGCCTAGCCGCCAGTTCTTTACCGCTGCCAGATTCGCCACTGATATAGACGGGTGCTTGGCTGCGCGCTAGTTTGCCTATCATGGTGCGCACATGTTGCATGGCGGGTGAGTTGCCAATTAAATCTTTGGTATTGGTGGTTTCGGCTTTGCTAGAGGCCGATAATTTAAGTGCTGACTCCACCAAGGGCCTGAGCTGACCCAGTGAAATAGGTTTAGTCAGATAATCAAAAGCCCCTGCTTTTAAGGCAGACACTGCATTTTCGGCGCTACCATAGGCCGTAATCACCGCCACCGGCAAGCCACTGTATTGGCTTGTGATGTGCTCAACCAGCTCTAGTCCCAGCCCATCCGGCAAGCGCATGTCAGTCAGGCATAAGTCATAGGCTTTGCTTTTTAGCATATGCTTGGCGTCAGACACGTTGCCAGCGCTATCAGCGTGTATATTCATGCGTTCTAAGGTCAGCACGACTAACTCGCGAATATCACTTTCATCGTCAACAACTAAGCAACTGTATTGGTCTGCCATGGTGGTACGTTAGCCTTTTTTAACATACAGCATAAATTGTGTGCCAGTTTTGGCGGTTTTGTAAGAGAGTTTAGCACCATTGGCTTCCGCCAGTTCTTTGGCAATGTAGAGCCCTAAGCCAGTACCGGTTTTTTCTGAGGTATTAAATGGCTCAAATAAATGCGCTTGGATGGCACTGGCAATCCCAGTACCGTCATCGGCAATTTCTATGGTCATAAAGGGCGAGGCGGCACTGGTTTTCACAGATAGCACCAAGCTGCCATGCTTTTGCTGACTGTGCCGCCAGCCATTTTTGCATAAATTCCACAAAATTTGGTTAATATGACGGCGGTCAAAATAAATGGTCTGCTCTTGTTTGCTTAGGCGTAAGCTAAAGTCAGCCGGGTTGATTTTTTCCACCGCACAAAATTGATGATGAAACTCGCTAATAAATGGATAGAGCAGGAGGCTTTCCTGATTGGTGCGGTCGCGCCTGTTTAACTCCAGCACATCTTTAATAATTTGGTCTAGCCGTTGTACGTTGTCGGCAATAATGGTCAGCATGCGCAAGGTGGCTGGGTCGGTGCTGTCTTCTTGCAGCAGCTGATTGGCATGACTGATGGCGCTCAGTGGATTGCGGATTTCGTGCGCAATATTGGCGGTTAAGCGTCCTAGTGCAGCCAGTTTTACCTGATGTGCCTGCGTTTGAATTTGCGACCAGTCTTCAACAAAGATGACTGCACCCGTCGTACTTGGGTTGGTGGTCGATAAAAAGCGTATGCCTAAATCTCGGTTGGCGATGGTCAATTTAGTGGCTTCAGTTTGCTTGTCGGCTGACGATTGTGCCGCCCAATCATCCAGCAGCACCGCCAGCTCAGGAATCACATGCGCCAGCGCTACATCTTCATTAATGGCCTGCGTTAACACCTCGTCTGATAATCCAGTCAATGCGGTAAATTGCTGGTTGTAGTGCTTAAGCTGTTGATGGTCGCCCACCACCAATACGCCATTGGGCATTTCTTGCGTAATTAGTGCATTAATTTTAGCCAAATTGGTAATGTCCACCGCGCGCTCGGCTGCCAGACGTTCACTGGATTGCATGCGCGAGGCTAAGGTATACGCCAGCCAAGCCGTGGCAAAGCAGCTGATGGAGAGTAAAGCGGCATCGGTATAGCCCTCAGAGGTGGCTCGTCCTAAAAAGATATTATAGGTTTCCTCTAGCAGCAGGCCTATGCTGGCGATAGACGCATAAAATAAAGCATAGCGCGCCTCACTGACCAAGCCAGCAAAGACGATGGTGATAATCAGCAACAGGCCAACACTGGCTTGATTGACATCAAAAAAGTGCCGTAGCAATAAGATAAAGCCAATATCAATGATGATCTGCACCGGTACGCTGAGTTCAAATTCAGCGCGCTTAGGCCATGACAACACAAACGTGGTGAGGCTGATGGTAAAGTAAACGATGAGGATTTTGGTGGTAAGTAAGGGTTGTAAGCTGCTAAAGCCACCATTAATCAAGGCTAATTGTGACAGCAACAGCGTGCTGGCGACAATCAGCCGATACACATTCAACAGCTTGAGGTTGCGCCGACGTGAAGCCGTCATCCACCTATCTAAGCTGGGCAGTGACTCAAGTTGCATCGTGATGTTGGCAAGGTTGTTGTTTGCATACAGTTTTATCATCCAGCAGCATGCTTTCACGCTCGGGGATATGGGTACCGCAGTACGCGCACTTCACTATTTTTTCTTCTGCAGGCTGATTATGTTTGCGCGCCTTGGCTTCATCGCTGTCGGCGTTCATAAATGTAATAAATCGTTTACAGAGGTAATAAAACAGCGCTACCAGTATAATTAATATTAGAATTCTAACCATAGGAGTTCCAATGCTAGTTGAATAAGATTGTAACCAAAAGCAAGCGTAAGACCAAAACTAAAACTGGTATACTCCCTCCAACATGATGATTCATCTTCGAATGCTTAATAATTAATGGCAAGTTCCAAAGAACTCTCAGACTTTTTGCGCGATGTAGAGCGGCGTGCCTATAAACAAACGGTATACGCAGTGCGGGACGACCATGCCGCTTTGGATATTGTGCAAGATGCCATGCTGAAGCTGGCGGAAAAATATCCTGACAAGCCGGTGGCCGAGTATCCTATGCTGTTTCAGCGTATTTTGCAAAATACCATGCGTGATTTTTGGCGTCGACAAAAAGTCCGTAACCTGTGGACCACGTTATTTTCTTCATTTGGCAGCCAAGATGGCGAAGATGAACGTGATCCCCTGGAAACTTTTGACGTAGAAGATAGCTCGGATGAGCCTTCAGAGCAGTTGCAACGTAGCCAAACAATTAATATGATTGAGTTAGCGTTGCAAAAGCTGCCTACACGTCAACGAGAGGCCTTTGTATTACGTTATTGGGAAGAGATGGACGTCGCAGAAACCGCGGCCATTATGGGCTGTTCCCAAGGCAGTGTTAAAACGCACTGTTCGCGCGCGGTGCATGCACTAGCACTGGTGCTAGGCAAACAAGGATTAGGCAATCAACCGATGGAAATTTTAAGAGGTGAGTCATGATTACTCAGGACCATACCGATCACACAGCAATAGAAGATAGTGCAGCAAAGGAAATTGCTGGTCTTTTAGACGCACGAGCGCAGCAATTATCCATGCGCACCCTGCAAACACTAGAGCAAGGCCGTAGCCGTGCTGTTAATGCACATGCTAATAAAACCGCTAGCCATCAAGTGCACGCCGATGGCAGCTTATCCAGTTGGTTAAGTTGGAGCGCACATCCACGTGCCATGAGCGTAGGCCTGCTATGTGCGGCTTTAGTGGTAGGCTTGACGTTAAGCCAGCAAATCAATCAACATCACGAAAACAGTGATGCATTTTTATTGGGGGCAGAGTTGCCGCCAGAAGCGTTTGTAGATAGGGGATTTGAACCATGGCTCAATGCCAAGCTAGAGTTACCAAGCAGTCAGTAACGGCGCAGCCAATCAGCAGCACGCAAGTCATTTTCAATCTGCGCGTCATGAGCATGTTGACGCTGCTGTTCATGTTGTTCACCATCCATCATAGTCATGCCAACGCTACAGCGCCTGTATTGTTGGCGCGAGCTGATATCGGTGTCATCAATAACAATCCAGAAGCCACGCAAAAAACGTGGGCAGAACTGACCGAAGAGCAGAAGAAAGTACTGGCGCCATTAGGGGCGGAGTGGGATAGTTTGCGACCATGGCAGCGCGAAAAAATGTTGGACATTGCCCACGACTATCCGAAAATGGATGCAAAAAAACAAGCACGCGTGCAAAAGCGTTTAAACAGCTGGAGCCGAATGACGCCGTATGAACGTGAAAACGCGCGCAAGCGGTACCAGCATTTTCATAGCTTAAGTGCTGAGCAGCAAGATGAGGTGCGTAAAAAATGGAAAGCACACAAGAAACAGACCGACGAAAAAATAGATAAGTTACAACAAGAATCCAACGCCACCGAATACGATCCTGATATAGAATAAGTGCATATTTTTAACGTCTAGCCCGCTCACCAGCGGGTTTTTTATGTCACCACACACTATTTTCATCAAGCGCTTATTGGCTTGCTT
>DASWSZ010000075.1:0-5315 GCA_036402395.1 Methylophilus sp. | reverse complement strand
TAACACCAAAAAGCGTGTGGTATTTTTTGGGTCATCTTCAATATTTTCGGCCAATACATTCAGGTTAAACAACTCGGCCGCGCGTTTGCTGGCAATGGCCGCCGCAAATGTGCCTTCGGTAGAGACTAATTCATGCACCATTTGTGCTGCACGCGCGTTACTGGTCACTGCTTCGCGGTGCGCGTTTGGCATGTTTTTATTCAGCCACTCGTGACACTGCGATAGCGATTGTCCATGCGAAAACACATGGGTAATGCGGGAAATATCCTCCTGCGCTGAAAGCAAGGAGTGATGCACGGACAACGTGACCTCACCACATATTTTCAATGGGCTGGACAACAATAAATCCAAGGTAATACCGACTGCACCTTCAGTGGAGTTTTCTACCGGCACGACGCCATAGTCGGCCTGCCCTGCTTCTATGGTTCTAAACACTTCATCAATCGAGCCACAGACTACGGCTTGGCGGCCTTCACCAAACTGCTTGAGTGCAGCCTCTTCACTATAGGTGCCTAATGGCCCTAAAAAAGCAATCGCCAGCTCTTTTTCTAAGGCACGGCAGTTAGACATGACGGCGCGGAAAATATTGCTAACCGCTTCGTTCGACAATGGCCCAGCATTGTGAGACTGCAAACGACGCAATATTTGCGCTTCACGCTCAGGGCGATAAATCACGCCGTCATCTTTAACATTACCGATTTTTCGCGCCAACTGCGCACGCTCATTGACGAGCTTGAGCATTTGCTCATCGAGCGCATCAATTTGGTCGCGGAATTGTTTAAGTAAGTCAGACATATGCGTTTAATTTAAAACTGTAAAAAATAGGTTAAGTATGTGCTTCAGCAAAGCTTTGCATAAAGCCAATCAACGCCTGCACGCCTTCTATCGGCATGGCATTGTAAATACTGGCACGCATACCACCGACCATACGATGGCCTTTTAATTGCAACAAACCGTTGGATTCTGCGCCTTTTAAAAATGCATCGTTTAAGCTTTCATCGCGCAATCTAAACGGGATATTCATGCGTGAGCGGTTTTGCACTTTGATGCTGTTGTAGTAAAAATCGCTAGCATCCAAATAGTCGTACAATAAATTGGCTTTAGCGATATTTTTTTGCTCAATGGCAGCTACGCCGCCTTGCGCTAACAGCCACTCAAACACTAGCCCCGCGATATAAATACTGTAAGTCGGCGGTGTATTAATCATGCTTTGATTTTCAGCCTGCGTTTTCCAGTGAAATACCGCTGGCGTCAATGGCGAGGCGCGGTCTAGCAAATCTTCACGCACCACCACTATACAGAGGCCTGCTGGGCCGATATTTTTTTGCGCGCCACCGTAAATCACGCCAAATTTAGATACATCGACTGGCCGTGACAAAATATGCGAGGACATGTCGGCGACTATCGGCACGTTACCAGTATCAGGTACACCGTCAAACTCTACGCCGTTAATGGTTTCATTGGTACAAATATGCACATAAGCCGCGTCTGGATTTAATTGCCAGTCAGCAAAATCGGGCACGTGATGAAACCCACTCGCTTCGCTATTGGCTGCGACGCGAATCTCACCATAAGCACGTGCATCTTCGACGCTACGTTTACTCCAAGCGCCTGTCACCACATAATCCGCCGCTTTGCCATGCAGTAAATTCATAGGAATAATGGCATTTTCTGCAATGGCGCCGCCTTGCAAAAACAACACTTTATAGTTATCCGGCACTTGCAACAGTTGACGAAAGTCAGCTTCAGTTTTGGCTAAAATACTGGTGAATTCTTTACCGCGGTGTGACATTTCCATCACACTCATGCCAGAGCCATGCCAATCCAACATTTCTGCCTGGGCGCGTTCTAACACCGCTTTGGGTAATACCGCAGGGCCTGCGGAAAAGTTATAAATAAGCTTACTCATCGTTATCTGGCTCATCGTTTGGACTCTCATCATCACGGTCTGACTCATCACTGGATTCTTGCGCATCTATTTGTGCGTCATCAGCCTCTAAATCTAGGGCCTCACCATGATCATCCGTATGCGCTTCATCATCGTCGGTTTCAACAATTTTTTCCAAGCCAGATAACTTCTCACCTTCACCCAAGTTAATCAAGGTCACGCCTTGTGTAGCACGGCCTAGTTCACGAATCTCTTTCACGCGGGTGCGAATCAACACACCACCGGTGGTAATCAGCATAATTTCGTCATCTTCATTGACCAATTTTGCCGCAACCGCCAAACCGTTACGCTCACTAATCGCAATCGCTTTCACCCCTTGTGTGCCGCGACCAGAATGACGGAAATCAGACAACACTGTGCGCTTACCATAGCCATTTTCAGTAGCCACCAACACTGATTGCTGGTCATTATCGGCAATCAATAAAGACAATACTTGCTGACTTGGCGCAAGCTTCATGCCGCGCACACCGCGTGTGGCGCGACCCATAGAGCGCACATCATCTTCGGTAAACCACACTGCTTTGCCGCCGTCCGATACCAGCACCACGTCATTGTGTCCGTTGGTAATTTCCGCACCTATCAAGAAATCGCCTTCATCTAAATTAATGGCAATAATGCCTGACTTGCGTGGGTTAGCGAATTCAGTCAGCGCAGTTTTCTTCACCGTGCCTTGGGCAGTCGCCATAAAAATATAGTGGTCTTCATCAAACTCTTTCACCGACAGAATGGCGTTGATTTTTTCTCCTTCACTGAGTGGGAACAAGTTAACAATCGGCTTACCACGCCCAATACGGCTACCTTGCGGCACTTCATACACTTTCAACCAATAGACTTGGCCTAAGCTGCTGAAACATAAGATGTAATCATGGGTATTGGCGACAAACATCTTGTCGATAAAGTCATCTTCTTTGGTCGCGGCGGCTTGTTTGCCACGGCCACCGCGTTTTTGCGCGCGGTACTCATCCAAGGGTTGTGATTTGATATAACCGGTATGCGACAAAGTCACCACCACGTCTTGCGGCGTAATTAAATCTTCTAGGTTTAAATCGAGTGCATTGGTGACAATTTCACTGCGGCGTTTGTCACCAAACTGCCGTTGGATTTCTAACAATTCGTCGGTAATAATAGTCGTAACGCGTGAAGCATTAGCCAAAATATCCAATAAATCCGCAATCACCTCCATCACTTCTTTGTATTCCGTGACAATTTTGTCTTGCTCGAGACCAGTCAAGCGTTGCAAACGCATTTGCAGAATCTCTTGCGCCTGCACTTCAGACAAGCGATAACCATTCGGCGTTAAACCAAAATCGACCGACAAACCATCCGGACGTGAAGCTTCCATCGCCGCGCGCTTCAGCATTTCTTCCACGACTGGTGATTGCCAAGTGCGTGCCATCAACTCTTTTTTGGCTTCTGGCGGCGTAGGCGCGGCTTTAATCAGCGCAATCATGTCATCGACGTTGGCTAGAGCCACTGCCAGGCCTTCTAACACATGGCCGCGCTCACGGGCTTTGCGTAATTCAAATACGGTACGGCGCGTCACCACTTCACGACGGTGACGCAAGAACGCTTCCAGCATCTGTTTCAGATTCAGCAAGCGTGGCTGGCCATCTAGCAATGCCACCATGTTCATGCCAAAGGTATCTTGCAGCTGGGTTTGCTTGTACAGATTATTTAAAATCACTTCCGGCACTTCGCCGCGCTTTAGCTCAATCACTACGCGCATACCCGATTTATCTGACTCATCGCGCAGATCAGAAATACCTTCTATTTTTTTCTCATTGACCAGCTCGGCAATTTTTTCTATTAGTGTTTTTTTATTGACCTGATACGGTAGTTCATCAATGATGATAGATTGGCGGTTGCCTTTTTCCATGTCTTCAAAGTGGGTGCGACCACGCATCACGACACGACCACGACCTGTGCGGTAACCTTCTTTCACACCCACGGTGCCGTAGATAATGCCAGCGGTTGGGAAATCTGGCGCTGGAATCAGCTCAATTAACTCTTCTACCGTAGTTTCTGGGTTTTTAAGAAGCGCAAAACAGGCAGCCAATACTTCGTTTAAGTTGTGCGGCGGAATGTTGGTGGCCATGCCCACGGCAATACCCGAGCTACCGTTAATCAGCAAGTTAGGGATACGCGCAGGCATAATCAGCGGCTCGTGCTCACTGCCATCGTAGTTAGGGCCAAAATCGACAGTTTCTTTGTCAATATCGGCTAACAACTCATGGGCGATTTTCGACATACGGATTTCGGTATACCGCATCGCCGCCGCGTTATCACCATCCACAGAACCAAAGTTACCTTGACCATCCACCAGCATGTAGCGCAGCGAAAAATCCTGCGCCATCCGCACGATAGTGTCATACACCGCCGTGTCACCATGCGGATGGTATTTACCAATCACATCACCGACAATACGCGCTGATTTTTTATAGGGTTTATTGTAGTCATTGGAAAGCTCGTGCATGGCGAACAATACGCGTCTATGGACAGGCTTTAGCCCATCTCGCACATCAGGGAGTGCTCGCCCTACAATCACGCTCATGGCGTAATCAAGGTACGAACGGCGCATCTCATCTTCTAAACTAATGGGTAAGGTTTCTTTAGCGAATTGATCGGATGGCTGACTCATAATTTGACTAACTTTTTTAATTAAAATTTATCACTAGATTTTAACATACACCGCTACTAATCGTCTCAGGCTTTTGATGGATTTACCTAGATTATTGCCCAGCAATCGCAGCAAATACCTCGCATTAATCGTTTAGGTTTACAGGGTGTATTACAGGACTTATTACAAACTAAAAGTGAAAAAAACGGAGCACTTGCTCCGTTTTATGTTGACGCATTTAAACTGAATGATTACTTGGAAAGCATCGCCAAATCCGTAGTTAAATCATCGACATGCTCCAGCCCTACCGCGATACGCACTAGACTATCCTTAATACCTGCTGCTGCCCGCGCCTCTGCCGATACACGGCTATGCGTGGTGGTGGCTGGATGGGTAATGGTACTTTTCGCATCGCCCAAATTGGCGGTAATCGAAATCAGCTGCGTGCCATCGATCAGCGCCCAAGCCGCTTGCTGTTCGGTTTGGCCAGTCTTAGCCTTCACTTCAAAACTGACGATACCTCCACCATTAGTTTGTTGCCGCATCGCCAGTGCATGTTGCGGATGTGACGCCAAACCCGGGTAATGCACGCGCGCTACATTGGGTTGCGCTTCCAGCCAAGTAGCCAGTGCCAAAGCTTTACGGGCATGCGCTTCCATACGGATATGTAAAGTCTCTAAGCCTTTTAAAAATACCCAAGCGTTAAACGCACTCATGGTGACGCCTGCGGTACGCAAATAGCCGTAGACT
>DASWSZ010000074.1:0-7690 GCA_036402395.1 Methylophilus sp. | reverse complement strand
CCTTGTGGCCAGATTTAGGAGTTGAATCACAAGCGCTACTTGAGCAATATCAAGCGCTTCCGGCTGGTTTGCATCGCCTACATTTATTCGACGGCAAGATTACGCTGAGCTTATTAATTGGCGATGTGCTGGATACCTTACCACAGTTAAACGCCAAAGTGGATGCTTGGTTTTTGGATGGCTTTGCCCCTGCCAAAAACCCTGATATGTGGCAAGCGCCACTCTTTGCGCAGATGGCGCGGCTTTCAAATACTAGCGCCACCTTTGCCACTTTTACCAGTGCTGGTGTAGTCAAGCGTGGTTTAGCCGCGGCTGGCTTTAACGTGTGTAAAGCCAGCGGTTATGGCCGTAAACGTGAAATGCTGTATGGCACGTTTTTAAATCAGGCGTCCTTGTAGATGCATAGTAGCCCACTCAATACTACGCAAAAAACCGCCATTGTGATTGGCGCTGGTATTTCAGGCTGTGCCACTGCTTACTCTTTAGCTAAGCGTGACTGGCAAGTGACGGTGATAGAACGATTCAGTCATATTGCACAAGCAGCGTCTGGCAATGCTAGAGGCGTGCTGTATCCGCGCCTTGCTAGCCATAACAGCGTGCAAGATCGGTTATCGCTCAGCAGTTATGCATATACCTTAAAGTTATTGCAAGCGTTAAAGTTAAATGAGGCTGATTTTCAAGCCTACGGAGTATTGCAGCTGGCCTTTAATGCTCGCGAATCTGCGCGTATTCATGACATTGCCCAACGCCATTTGGCGCATGACATTGTACGTTTAGTCAGTGCAGCTGAAGCGTCAGCCATAGCGGGCGTCAAAGTCACATATCCAGCCTTGTATTTTGCACAAGCAGGCTGGCTTAACCCACCGGCGTTTTGCCATGCGCTGATGCAGCACCCTAATATTCAACTCGTCACCAATACCGACGCTTTATCACTACAACAGCAAGCTGATAGGTGGCAAGTGCATGCCAACACAGGTTTAGTGGCAGCAGCCAGTTCAGTCGTCATCGCCAATGCCAACGATGCACTCAATTTTGACCAAACCAGGCATTTTCCTATGACGCCGGTGCGTGGCCAAATGACTACAGTTAATGCAACCCCAACCAGCACAAGTTTAAAAACGGTATTGTGTACCGATGGCTATATCACACCAGCATTTGCTGGGCAACATTGTTTAGGCGCGACCTTTGCTGCAAATAATAACGACATTTCGGCCCAAGAAGCTGACAATCAAACCAATCTCGCCATGTTGCCTACCATGTCTGCCGATTTAACGACATTAGCGCAGCAAGCAGCAACCGGGCGCGCTGCTTTGCGCTGCGCCACGCCAGACTATATGCCTTTGGTAGGCGCCTTATTAGATGCAACGGCACTTAAGCACCAGCCGCCTAAACATCGTACCAGCGCTGACAAGCTGACTTGGCATCATGGTATATATGTCAATGTGGGGCATGGCGCTAAAGGCCTGATTACGGCGCCTTTGTGTGCGGAAATACTGGCTAGCGCTATTACTGGTGAGCCTAGCCCGGTCGATGCCAGCTTAGTAAGCGCGCTGCAACCCAACCGCTTTTTGTTGCGCGATTTAGGCCTTAAGCGGCTGGTGACAGACTTTGTTTAAATGTCATATTGAGTTTAAGGTACTATGTCTAGCATGCAAGCCCATACACAAGCGAATGAACACGCCATAAGCCAGCTAAAAGCAGCAATTAGCCGCAACCCTAATGACCCCGCCTTACACTACGAATTGGCTGGCCTGTATTTAGCTAACTTACACACTACCGAGGCCATGGCGAGTTATCAGCAAGCCTTGCGCTTAGCACCTAACCATCCACAAATTCTATTGCAACTCGGCAACACCGCAACGGCGGCGCATCAATATGCAGAGGCTGTGCATTATTTAAAGTTATGCATACAAGCCGACCCGAATAATGCAGCCGCGCATTACAACTTGGGCAATACCTTGCGCGCACTTGGGCAATTTGCAGAGGCCGCGAGTAATTATCGAAAGGCATTAACCTTAGCGCCTAATGACGCGGATACACACAATAACTTGGGTAATGTGCTGCGCGAACTGGGTCAATTGGATGAAGCCATTGCTTGCTATGAACAAGCACTAACCTTAAACCCGCAATTGCATCACGCGCTAGCTCACTTAATCCATCAGCAACAGCATATCTGTGATTGGAAAAACTTAAATAATAGAATCAATCAACTAAGAGCCATACTTAAACAAGATTCGAAAGCACAGATTGCGCCATTTGCCTTTTTAGCCATGCCCGGCACCACGGCCGAAGAACAGTTACATTGCGCCAGCCAGTGGGCGCAACAGCAGTTTGGTCTGTTAGCACAATCGGCAGTGCAGTTTGCCCATCATGCGCCCAAAGGCGCGCAGGATAAAATTAAGATTGCGTATTTATCGGCCGATTTTAGATTGCATCCACTGGCGTTTTTAATCACCGAGCTATTGGAACAACACGATAGATCGCGTTTTCATATCAGCGCTTACAGCTATGGCCCTAATGATTATTCTGCAGAACACACGCGCATCGTCAATGCGGTAGACCACTTTGAAGAGATACATCACCTAAACGATATAGAGGCTGCCAAACGCATCCATGCACAAGCCATTGATATATTGGTGGATTTAACTGGCTATACCAAAAATAGCCGCACCGGTATTATCGCGCTCAAGCCTGCCCCCATCAGCATTAACTGGTTGGGCTTTGCTGGCAGCATGGGCAAGCTCAATGGTAAATCGCTGTTTGATTACATGATTGTGGACGAGACTATTGGAAATAACCCTAGTCATTTTAGTGAACAACTTATAGCTCTGCCGTGCTATCAGCCTAACAATAGCCAACGCCCGGTGGCGCAAACCCTTGATAAAGTGACTGCAGGTTTGCCACAAGACGCCTTTGTATTTTGCTGTTTTAATCAAACCTTTAAAATCACGGCAGAGGTATTTGCAGTATGGATGCGCGTATTAAAGCAAGTACCTAATAGCGTATTGTGGTTATTGGATTGCAACCTGTGGGCAAAACGTAACCTTTTACGTGAAGTTGACAATGCTGGCATTGCGCCAACACGCATCATTTTTGCACCACGCGTTGCGATAGACCAACACTTAGCACGCCATGTGCATGCCGATGTATTTTTAGACACACTGCCCTATAACGCCCACACCACTGCCAGCGATGCATTATGGATGGGTGTGCCTGTCATCACTTGCATGGGCGACACCATGGCTTCCCGTGTGGCGGCGAGTTTGTTACATACCTTGCAATTGGATAACTTGATTACACAAAATTTACCAGCCTATGAAGCCATGGCATTGTCGTTAGCGCTAAACCCCACTATGCTGGCACAGGTTCGCGCGCAGTTAGTGCAAAATCGCCACTTATTGTTTAACGTACATGCGTATACAAAAACCTTGGAGCAAGCTTACATAAAGGTTTACAATACCGCTGTAACACATTCATAATGAATGAAAATTTACTTATGCAATACCTACGCAAACCTATACGCACTCAAGGGGCATTATGGCAGTACCTGATATCACACCCGTATTAAAATTCATGGTCAACAAAGGCGCGTCCGATATATTTTTTAGCACGAATGCTGCTATTCATATTGATATTGAAGGTGAAACGCTACCGGTGAATGCGCAAATCATGACGCCGGGCATGATTAAAGAAATTGCCTACTCCATGATGCGTCCGGATCAAATTCACGAATTTGAAACCAATTTAGAGTGCAATTTCGCCATTAGCAAACATGATGTCGGCCGTTTCCGCGTCAATGTCTTTCAGCAACGTGGCGAAGCCGCCATGGTCATCCGCCATATCAAAACTGAGATCCCTAACTTTGAGCATTTAGGCTTACCGCCGGTGCTGAAAGACTTGATTATGCGTAAGCGCGGATTGTTGCTGGTGGTGGGTTCTACTGGTTCTGGTAAGTCTACCACCTTGGCTTCAATGATTGATTACCGCAACGAAAATGCCACTGGCCATATCATCACCATTGAAGACCCAATTGAGTTTATTTATCACCATAAAAAATCCATCGTCAATCAGCGTGAAGTAGGCATAGACACATTGTCTTTTGACAACGCTTTAAAAAATGCCATGCGCCAAGCGCCCGATGTGATTTTGATTGGTGAAATTCGTGATATGGAAAGTATGAAACTGGCCATGGCCTATGCTGAAACTGGCCATTTATGTTTAGCCACTTTGCATGCCAACAATGCCAATCAGGCCTTAGAGCGTATTATTTCGTTTTTTCCGCCGGAAATTAAACAAGGGTTGTTGTTGGGCGTTTCACTTAATTTGGTCGGTATTATTTCGCAACGCTTAGTGGCAGCAAAATCACAAAAACGTGTGGCGGCAACTGAAATTATGATTAATACGCCTTACGTGTCTGAACTGATTCAAAAACAAAAGCTCAGCGAGATTAAAGAAGTGATGGCGGACAATAACGACATCGGCATGAATACATTTGACCAATCATTATTCAGACTGTATGCCAATGGCAAAATTGATGAAGAAAACGCGTTATCCAATGCCGACTCGCGCAATGACTTATCGCTGAAAATACGCTTTGCTGCCGAAAGCAGCCGTACGATTTAAAGCCTTTCAATTCATGTAGCCGCTTCTTGCGGCTGCATGGCAGAAATCACTGCCGCCGCAATAATCAGCGAGCCGCCTAGCCACTCCGTCCAGCTCATGACTTCATTGGCCAGATAATAGGACGCAATCGCCGCCACCACTAACTCAAACAAAAACAATACCGAGGCGCTGACTGCCGTCATTTGCGTCACGCCGTATTGCACAAAAATCGTCGCCGCCAATAGCAATAGCGCGATAATACTCATAATCAGCCATTGTTGAGCGCTAAAAAAAGTAATGGCTGGAGGTGTGATATTAAGTATGGGCATCAAAATAATGGCCATGCCCACCACGCCTAGCCACACCAACATGGATTTGGCTGGCACGCTTAAATGGGTAGATTTGCGCGTTATGACATTGGTGAGTGAAAAGCCTATACCGGCAGACAGTGCCAACCATTCAGCCTGATTGCGCGGCAGCGGCCACTCGCCAGCGGAAAAATCACTGAGCATAATAAACGCACCCAATAAAGAAATACTTATTGCAATATAGCCATGGCGGTGTATTGGCTCTTTCAGCCAAAAGTGCGCCAGTATCAGTGTCCACAGCGGCGACAAATAAAACAACAGCATCACGCGCATCACTTCGCCATCAATCACCGCCAGCACATAACTTAAATTGGTCCAGCCTGCTGCAATACACAGCCAGATGGCCTGCTTAGGCAATTGGGTGACGCCGCGCCAATGCTTGGCAAACAATACACAGCCCACAAGCGTAGCCATGCAATAGGTGTAAAAGCTGGAGGCCACGCCAGACACGCCCGCCTCTGCCATCAAGCGATAGGGATACCAGATAATGCCCCAGCACACGGCACCAAATAACAGGCCAAATACCGCAAAAAAGTTTTGTTTATGCGCGTTGCTCACTATAATGCTCACCTATGAATCCACATTTAAATTTACTCCAGCCTTACCCATTTCAACGCTTACGTGATCTGTTCCAAGGCATTACGCCCAACCCTAATTTCAGTGCGATTAATTTATCGATAGGCGAACCGAAACACACGACGCCCGCGTTGATTAAACAGTCTTTGGTAGACAACTTGGCTGGCCTATCGAATTATCCCACGACTATCGGTATGCCGGCGTTAAGACAAGCAATTTCTGATTGGATTTCTCGCCGCTACAACATCCCAGCGCTCAATCCTGAGACTAGCATCTTGCCGGTCACCGGCAGCCGTGAAGCTTTGTTTGCCTTTGCGCAAGTGATTATTGATGCCAGCCAGCCCAATCCAGTGGTGATTTCGCCCAATCCGTTTTATCAGATTTATGAAGGCGCCGCATTTTTAGCGGGTGCTACGCCCTACTTTTTAAATACCACACCAGCTAACGACCATGCCATGGATTTTGAAAGTGTGCCAACTGAGGTACTAAAACGTACGCAATTGGCCTACGTGTGTAGCCCGGGCAACCCATCTGGCAAAGTGATGACCTTAGACCAATGGCATGTCATTTTTAACTTGTCTGACCAATATGGCTTTGTCATTGCCGCCGATGAGTGTTACTCAGAAATTTACTTTGATGAAGCGCACCCACCGTTAGGTGCGCTACAAGCCGCACATTTGCTGGGCCGAGACTATACCAACTTAGTGGTATTTAGCTCATTGTCTAAGCGCTCCAATGTACCGGGCATGCGCTCAGGCTTTGTGGCGGGTGACCCCAATATTATTGCCAAATTCACTTTGTACCGCACCTACCACGGTTGTGCCATGAACCCGGCGGTACAAGCCGCCAGCATCACGGCATGGAACGATGAAGCGCATGTGATTGAAAACCGCAGGCTGTACGCCGAAAAGTTTAATGCGGTGACGCCTATGCTCAACCAAGTATGGGCAACAGAAGTGCCAGATGCGGCGTTTTATTTATGGGTGCAAACCCAACAAGCCGATACCGAGGTTGCTATACAACTATATCGCGACCTCAATATTACCGTGCTACCGGGCAGTTATTTAGCGCGCGAAGCGCATGGGGAGAATCCTGGCAAAGGCTTTATTCGCATGGCCTTGGTGGCGTCTTTGGCGGAGTGTGTAGAGGCTGCGCAACGTATCCAAACCACTTTCAAATAATTAATGTAATACGTTTACTTTAATCGTTAATAAATTGATTAATATGGTTAAATAGTATCGAATGTAAGTCTGGTTTTAAACAGTCCAGACTTACAGTATCCTCCATGCCACGCAGCCATGTAAGTTGCCGTTTGGCTAATTGGCGTGTGGCAAAAATCCCTCTGTCGCACAATTCTGTAGCGTCATACTCGCCTGCCAAATGTTCCAGCACTTGCCGATAACCAACGCAGCGCATAGATGTACTTTCTTGCGTGAGGCTAGGATAGTTGGCCAACAAGCCTTTCACTTCATCCACCAAGCCAGCGTCTAACATTTGTTGAAAGCGCAGCGCAATTCTGTCATGCAGTACTTTTCGGTCGCTCGGTATTAAAGCGATTTTTAACAGGCGGTAAGGCAGTGTGTCTGCGCTTTGCGCGGCATACAGTTGCGACATGGTGTTGCCTGTAATGGCGTACACCTCTAACGCGCGCTGTATACGTTGCATATCATTGGGTTGCAAACGTGCCGCGGTGGCTGGATCTATGCCTGCTAATTTGGCATGCATGGCAGGCCAACCCATTTGCGCCGCTTCTGCGTCAATCTGCGCCCGTATGGATTGGTCGGCTTCTGGTAAGCCAGTTAAGCCTTCTTGTAAGGCCTTAAAGTAAAGCATAGTACCGCCGACTAATAACGGCACTTTGCCTCTGGCTGTGATGTCCTTCATTATCGCTAAGGAATCGGTTCGAAAGTTAGCGGCAGAGTAAGCGGCAGTCGGCGGGATAATATCGATTAAATGATGCGGTGCTTGTGCAAGTGTTGCAGCGTCAGGCTTGGCGGTACCTATGTCCATATCTTCAAACACCAGCGCGGAATCGACACTAATCAACTCTACTGGTAATTGCTGATAGAGCGCCACCGCGGCGCCGGTTTTACCGCTGGCGGTGGGACCCATTAAGAAAATGGCTGGCGGCAGCTTAACCATTG
>DASWSZ010000073.1:0-4552 GCA_036402395.1 Methylophilus sp. | reverse complement strand
ATTTCCGCAATTGGCCAGTGTGCAGTAAAATACGTATTACATTTTAAAAGACTGCATGCATTGAACACATCTACTAAAAAATCCTCGCAATGGAAACCCAATGTCACGGTGGCGGCTATTGTAGAACAAGACGGCCGCTTTTTATTGGTGGAAGAGCATACCGACCGCGGCAACCGTTTTAATCAACCAGCTGGCCATTTGGAAGACAATGAAACGCTGCTTAATGCCGTGATACGCGAGACCCTAGAAGAGTCTGCTTACGAGTTTGTGCCAGAAGCATTGTTGGGCATTTATCACTGGAAACACAGCCATAATGATACGACTTACTTGCGCTTTGCTTACATAGGCAAGGTCGGTATGCATTATCCTGAGCTAGCATTAGACACTGGCATCGTGCGCGCGGTATGGATGACTGCGGAGGAAATGCGTGCCAACGCCACGCTGATGCGCAGCCCGCAAGTGCTGACCTGTGTGGACGATTATTTGGCGGGTAAGCGTTTTCCACTCGCCAGCATTACCCATTTAGATTAATAGATTGCCATTTTAATCAATCGCATAGAAACAAGGTTAATTATGCAAAACAAACACGTCATCGTTGGCTTATCTGGCGGTGTAGATTCAGCGGTCACAGCGATGTTACTTAAGCAGCAAGGCTATCAAGTGACCGGTTTATTTATGAAAAACTGGGAGGACGACGATACTGATGAGTATTGCTCATCCAAACAAGATTTAATTGATGCAGTAGCAGTGGCCGATAGACTGGGCATAGAGATTGAAGCGGTCAATTTTAGTAAGGAATATAAAGACCGCGTATTTGCTAATTTTTTAGAAGAATACCAAGCTGGACGTACGCCCAACCCAGATATATTGTGCAATGCGGAAATAAAATTTAAAGCGTTTTTAGACCACGCCATGGGCATGGGCGCAGATTTAATTGCCACCGGCCATTACGCGCAAGTACGCGAAAACCCTTTAGCGCCCGGTCAATATCAACTATTAAAAGCCGATGACGGCAGCAAAGATCAAAGCTACTTTTTGCATCGCTTAAATCAGGCGCAACTCAGCAAAACCCTGTTTCCGTTGGGCACCTATCTCAAGCGTGAAGTCCGCGAAATGGCGCGTGCCGCTGGCTTAGCCAATGCCGAGAAAAAAGATTCGACCGGCATATGCTTTATTGGCGAGCGGCCGTTTCAAGAATTCTTACAACGCTATTTGCCACGTCAACCCGGTGCAATTAAAACGCCCGAAGGTAAAGTGGTCGGCCAACATGACGGCTTAATGTATTACACCTTGGGTCAGCGCCAAGGGCTAAAAATTGGTGGCAGCCGTGATAGCAATGGCGAGCCATGGTTTGTGGCGCAAAAAGACATGGTGAAGAATGAACTCATTGTGGTGCAAGGCCATGCCCATCCTTTATTATTAAGCGATGGTTTGAAAGCAGGCCAACTGCACTGGATTAGCGGTGAACAGCCTGAAACCAATTGGGTCTATGCTGCCAAAACACGCTACCGCCAGCCTGATGCGCCGTGTGAAATTGATGCAGTGAATGGTGTAGAAGTGGATATACGCTTTGGGCAAAAACAATGGGCGGTCACGCCGGGGCAATCGGCGGTGGTCTATGAAAGCAATGTGTGCTTAGGCGGCGGTATTATTACATCAGCCTTTTAATTCTCGGTTTTTTAATTAAAAGTGAAGCCTCTATAGGGCCATATTCGCGCGTCTGCAATCAGCAAGTTACGCTAGCGTTTAGTTGGTCAACGAATACTTAATACACCTACTTTTTTAAGTTTAGCCAGCGCTATATACTCTTGGTCATAGTGTCCTATCGTTGTGACAAATTAGGGTCTCGTTGACTACTTTAGAGAAACCAATATGGCTTACGTATTAAGAAATGAACAAGGTGTCATTACGGCAGCTTGTCCTGATGAAAAACTTGGCGAAGGTTGGCAACTGATAGCAGGCGATAGCCCAGACTATATCGCTTTTTTAGAAAATGAGTTAGCCACACAGTCTAAGTTTCGCGAGAGTGATATCCAGCTAGCGCGGGTGCTGGAAGACCTGATTAATGTGCTGATTGAACGCAACTTGATTCAATTTACTGATTTTCCTAGCGCGGCACAAAAACGCCTGAATGATAGACAGTCCATGCGCAGTAAAAACAGATTACAGACGCTGATGGATGATGATGGCTACTTGGGCATGTAACTATTAAGCCTATGATTAAGCGACAGGCATGGTCTGCTTAAAACTTGGGCGTTTGACCAAAACCGCATAATGTTTAGCAAGGTTTGGGAAAATCTCCTGCCAGGTTTTGTTGTCCCAACGTAGCTGTTTAAAACGCAAATCAAAATAGCCCAGCATGCAGCCTAACGCAATATCCGCCAAACTAAAAGTCTCGTTGACGCACCATTTCTTTTTGTATAAATCGGCATTTAGCACAGTTAAACCGGCCATCACTTTAGTCATCTGCTTTTCAATCAAGGCTGGCGATTGTTGACCTTCTGCTTTGCGCTGCTCTAGCATCACCGCCACAGCGGCATCGCATACACCATCAGCCAACGCCTCCCAGCGCCGCACGCGGATTTTAGTGAGCGCGTCTAGGGGCATCAAAGGCAATGTATCCGAAAGAAAATCTAGGTACTCGGCAATCACGCAGGAATCATACAGCGCTTCGCCATCGTCTAGCACCAATACTGGCACTTTGCCTAAGGGGTTATGCTGACTGACCGGACAGGCGGGGTCTGCCAACACCACCTCTTTGAATTCAAGCGGGATATGCTTTTCTAGCGCAACAATACGGACTTTGCGCGCGTAAGGACTATTCAAGCTATAGAGAAGTTGCATAATGGTTACGCCAATAAAGTGGCTAGCTATTATAATGGAAAGCATGACCATACCACTTTTTACCCTACACTACCCAAGAAATTCCGCGGCTTTTTTGCAAATGGTGGATAGCCAAGTGCGGCTAGCCTTGCAAGAAGACATCGGCACTGGCGACCTGACAGCGCAGCTGATACCGCCTGCGCAAACAGCACGCGCCACTATTATCTCGCGCGAGGCGGCGGTGCTATGCGGCACCGATTGGCTGCAAGCTTGTTTTAGGCAACTTGACCCCAATATTGAGATTACATGGCAAGCCAGCGAAGGTGACTTAGTGCAAGCCAATCAAGTGTTATGTGAGATTAACGGTAACGCACGGGCGATGTTGTCAGCAGAGCGTACCGCGCTCAATTTTTTGCAAACGCTGTCTGCCACTGCGAGTGTGACGCGGCAATATGTTGACGCCATTGCTGGCTTGCCTACACAAATTTTAGATACGCGCAAAACTATCCCCGGCTTACGTTTAGCGCAAAAATATGCGGTGACGGTGGGTGGCGGCTATAACCAAAGGCTGGCGCTGTATGATGGCATTTTAATTAAGGAAAATCACATTGCCGCTGCGGGCAGCATAGCAGCCGCATTGCAAGTGGCGCTGCAAGCAAATCAGCAGGTTTCAGTACAAATTGAGGTAGAAACCATCGCGCAGCTGCAAGAAGCCATGGCCGCAGGTGCTACCAGTATTTTGCTGGATAATTTTAGTACCTCGTTGATGCGTGAAGCGGTTACTATCAATCACAAACGGGCGGTATTAGAAGCTTCTGGCAATGTGAACTTGGCCACCATTAGAAGCATAGCCGAGACTGGCGTAGACAGAATTTCCATCGGCGGACTGACTAAACATATTCAGGCCATCGATTTAAGCATGCGTATTAGCATGCACTAATATTATATTTTCGTTCATAATAAGGGTTCGCTACTTACGCAACATTCCATGACCACGATTACCAGACTGCCGGCTAATAGAACCATCGTCAAATTGACACTAGGTGAAGTATTGCGCCTACTAGTAAGTGACGCCAGAATTGAAAAAACACAAGCAGAAAAGCTCTACAAAGACCGCAAAAAAGACAGCTCCAATTTACACCCGATTGTGGTGATTGCTGAGCAAAAATGGAAAGACTTAAAGCCACCCTACAAAGTACTTACTGTAGATCATTTGTGTCATTTTATTGCCTACCAAGCCAAAACTGACCTCTACCATATTGACCCACTCAAATTAGATTTTAGCTCGGCCTCACAGGTCATGTCTAAAGCCTATGCTGAGCGCTTAAAAATTATCCCAGTGTCTATCAAGGGCGATGTGGTGACTATTGCCACCGCAGACCCTTTTCATGTGGATTGGATAGAAGATTTAGAGCGCGTGCTCAATTTAAAAATCAAACTGGTGATGGCTAATCCGTTGGACATTAACCGCTATTTACCAGAGATTTTTAATCTGGCGGCTTCCGTCAATCAAGCCAATCTGGCCAAAAAAGGCCAAGTCATTGGCGTACAAAACTTTGAGCAGTTGATTGAATTAGGCAAGGATAAAAATCTAGATGCCAATGAACAACATGTGGTGAACATTGTAGATTGGCTGCTTAAGTATGCGTTTGAGCAACGTGCCAGTGATATTCATCTAGAGCCGCGCCGCAATGTCGGCACCATGCGCTTTAGAATTGACGGTGTATTG
>DASWSZ010000072.1:0-9691 GCA_036402395.1 Methylophilus sp. | reverse complement strand
CTTTGGAGAAATATTATGTGGACAACACCAGCAGCTACAGAAATGCGTTTTGGCTTTGAAGTAACAATGTACGTTATGAACAAATAATTAATCATTGATGATTAATCAAAAGCCTAGTCATTAATTTGACTAGGCTTTTTTATTGTATTGCGTTGAATGAAAGCACGATAAACAGCCCACAACAGGAGGCCATGCAACGCCATCAATTGGGGTTGGGGCTAGCCTCTTCGGCTGATTTCTCGGCTGGCTTTTTAGGGGCCACTGGCGTTGTGGTAGCCACCGTAGCTTGAAAGCTACACACTTCTGTGCCTGTAATGCCGCCCTCTTCTCCCGGCTCATAATACTGCGTGGTAAAGCTCCAAGACTTTTCTGGATGGTACTTAAATGTAGCTAAACCCACACCAAAGGTATTTTCTTTATAATCCGATATTCTAAACGCCAGTGACATTTTATTGCCCATCGCTAATGCACGGCCAAAATAGTGGGTGGCGTTCTCAGTTTGCCCACTCACATCATACACATCGACTTCATCGTGGCTGTTGGCTTTATTGGCTTTAAGCGTGAGGCTAAACACATAATCACCCACTTTATTATTATGGCCTTTACAGGCATAAACGCCAGTGTAATTTCTTTCACTATTGGCGCCGTTGGCTTGCAGTAATGGGCTAGCAAGCAACAAGCTGATGAGCAGTATTTTTCTTAGCATAGGGTACGTTATTTCTGTCGTTATGAATGATTAGGAATCGGTGCTATCGCAAACAGAGATGAAAAGCTATAATTATACAACTGTCTTTACGGGCAATAGTCACTAAAGTAAATGCGTCACATAGATAATGATGTCCATGTAAACAATACCTCCACACTGTAACGTCTTATACTGCTCATTCGCCTACATGAACCCTCGCATGACCCCGCGCTTAAAGAACATTAGCATCGCCTTGCTGTTTACAACCGCTTTTGCCGCTGCACATTTTTTGCTGTGGAGCTTATTTAACCAGACCTCGCTGCTGATTGAAGCACCTAAAGTGGTGAACGGCTTTGCCTATAGTGGTTTTCAAAAAACGCAAAGCCCCCTACAGAAAGTGTTTCCCAGTACGGCTGAACTTGCCAACGACTTAAAATTATTAAAGCCGCTGACCAATAAAATCCGCGTCTATGACTCACTGCAAAACACCGAAGTGATGGCGTTGGCACAAAGATACAATATGCAAGTGACGGCCGGTGCTTGGCTTGATGGAGATTTGGTGGCGAATCGGCGGCAAGTCAATGCCTTAAAAGAGCAGATTAACACCTACCCCAATATAGAACGCGCCATCGTCGGCAATGAGGTGCTATTGCGCGAAGACCTGACTGTGGATCAAGTCATCGCCTATCTGGATGAATTAAAACAAGAAACTGACTTACCGATCTCTACCGCAGAACCCTGGCATGTGTGGATCAAGCACCCCGAGCTAGTGAAACATGTGAGTTTTATTGCTGTGCATTTGCTGCCCTATCATGAAGGTATACCAATAGAGCAAGCCTTGAACTATGCCAAACAACGCTACCAAGAGCTGCTGACCGCTTACCCGCGCAAGAAAATAGTCATCAGCGAAATTGGCTGGCCCAGTAATGGCCCCACCATAGGTGGCGCGGTTCCGTCACAAGTCAATCAGGCCAAATTTGTGCGCGAGTTTTTAGCGCTGAGCACGCAACAAGATTTTGATTACTATTTAATTGAGGCGTTTGACCAGCCTTGGAAAACTGCGATTGAAGGCTGGGGCGGCCCGTATTGGGGTATGTTTGATGCTGACCGCGTGCAAAAATATTCCTTACAAGGCGCAGTGCCAGAAGACGAACGCTGGGTGATTAAAGCCGTGTGGTCTAGCCTGATTGCCTTTATTCCTATCTTCTTGCTGGCGTTGCGCTTTCATCATTGGCGCTTGGGTGGCCGGCTGTCGATGGCGGTGTTGGTGCAAGTCTCCATCACCACCCTAGTGGTGGCATGGAACCTGCCCAACGAGTACTACTATTCTATGGTCGATTTCTCCGTGCTGATTGCGCTGTTGATGGGCATGCTGCTCACTTCGGCGGTATTAATGATTTATGGCGTGGAATTTAGTGAGGTAATGTTTAAAGGCCAATGGCGGCGCAATTTTACGCGTTTACCGCCATTGCCAGCCGAGCAAGAACTACGCGTGTCTATCCATTTGGCCTGTTATAACGAGCCGCCAGAAATGGTCATCACCACCATTAAAAGCTTGGCGCAACTGCATTACAGCAATTTTGAAGTGATTGTGGTGGACAACAACACGCGTGATGAACACAAGTGGAAGCCAGTAGAAGCCTATATGGCGACCTTACCTAGCCACTTTAAGTTTTTCCATTTACCGCAATGGCCAGGCTTTAAGGCGGGGGCGCTTAATTTTGCGTTAACGCAGACAGACCCCAACGCCGATGTGGTGGGCATTGTCGATGCCGATTATGAAGTGACGCCGGATTGGCTATCTAACTTGGTGCCGCATTTTACCCATGCCAATGTGGCCGTGGTGCAAGCGCCGCAAGCACATAGAGAGTGGCAGCATAACTTTTTCCGCCGCATGAGCAACTGGGAGTTTGAAGGCTTTTTTAAAATTGGCATGCACCATAGGCACGAGCGTAACGCTTTAATACAACATGGCACCATGACCTTGGTGCGCCATCAAGCGCTACTCAAAAGTGGCGCTTGGTCGGAGTGGTGTATTTGTGAAGACACCGAGCTGGGCCTTAGGCTGCTGGAAGAAGGCTACGAACTGCGTTATATCGACGACACGTTTGGCCGCGGCTTGACCCCCGGCAACTTCAGCGCGCTCAAATCGCAACGCTTTAGATGGGCGTTCGGCGCCATGCAAATTCTTAAACACCATTTACCCAAACTATTGGGCGATTCCAGACTGAACTTTGGCCAGCGCTACCATTTTATTACCGGCTGGTTTGGTTGGCTGGGCGATGCGCTACAGCTAGCATTTACCTTAGGCTCGATAGGTTGGTCGTTAGCTATGTTATTGTTTCCTAAAGCATTTAGCTTGCCAGTCTCCATGATGATTATCACCATAATCTGCTTCTTAGTTATCAAAGCCGCCATGGGGCCTATCCTCTATAAAAAAACCATGCACTGTCAATGGCTTGATATTCTAGGCGCGTCCATCGCTAGCTTAGGCTTATCGCACGCCATCGCCAAAGGCATTATCAGTGGCTTGGTTAAAAAAGACGGTGTGTTTAAAGTTACTGCCAAAGGCAAGGTGACGGAGAGCAATCAAGCACTGGCTTGGCTACAACCGATTAAAGAAGAAGTGGCGCTGCTAACGGCGTTGTTTGTCTGCGCCATCGCCATGCTAGCAACGCGCGGTTTTAACAATGCCGATGCACAAATTTGGGTGGCGCTGTTAAGTTTGCAATCGCTGCCGTACTTAAGCGCGTTGGCTTGCCAATTGATATGCCTACAAGAAAATAAAAAAGATGCCTAAGCAAAAGACCTATTTACCTGATGCGGCACAGTAATCGTTTACGCCATGCCCTCAGAGCACTGCTGAGATTCGCCACTTATTTAGCGGCGTTTATCATTTTGGCCTTGGCGATTTGGGTGCCGAGTAAATTTGGCGAGCCTTCGCTAGAACAATTGCTCTATCACGCCCAGTTTGGTACACAAGGCCTGCTGGATACCGATGCCGTCATTATCCAAAGTTTTGTCATGTGGTGTTTAGCGCTACCATTTGCTGCATCGTGTTTGCTGGTCTTTATTGAATACTCAATCGCACTGTTTTTGGTCTATGGCTCATCGCATTGGATTACGCGGCCAGCGCGGCGCGGCAACATCCATGTACTCAAAGTATTTTTTTGGTTTATTGGTCACCGTGCACCGCTCTACGCCATGATAGGCGCTTGCCTCTATTTTGGCTTTCAGTTTTCCGTCAGCGTGTTTGTCTATCAATTATTGGGTAAAGACTATTTTGGCGAGCACTATTTAAATCCTGCCTTAGTGAAAGTTGAACCAATCCAACCTAAAAACTTGGTGCTGATCTACATAGAAAGCCTAGAAGATACTTATAAACATAACGCAATTTTCGGCAAAAATTTACTGACTAGTCTAGACCGCATGCGCGGCACTAGCTTTGCACGCTATCAATCAGCCCCCGGCAGCTGGTGGACAATTGCTGGCATTACCGCCACCCAGTGTGGTTTACCGCTCAAAAGCATCACCATGTATGACGGCAATGACCAAGGCCTAGTGCTTAAACACTTTTTACCCAACGCCACTTGCTTGGGCGATATGTTGCATGACGCCGGTTACTACAATGTGTATATGGGTGGCGATGCCTTAGCCTTTGCCGGTAAGGGCATGTTTTTTCAAAATCACCATTATGATGAAGTGCTAGGCAGAGACGAGCTAGTGCCGTTGCTGAATAAGCCAGACTTGAATTACTGGGGCTTGTATGACGACGATTTGTTCAAGCTGGCCAAAGCCAAATTAACGACCTTATATGCAGCGAAACAGCCGTTTAATCTGACCCTCACCACCATTGATACGCATGGGCCAGACGGCCACTTTTCACGCTACTGCAAAGCCAAAGGCGCCAAAACCTTTGAAGACATTGTGGCCTGCACGTCTGACCAAGTGGTGGAATTTGTGCAATATATGCAAAAAAATGGCTATATGAAAAACACGCAAGTGGTGTTGATGGGCGACCATATTGCCATGGAAAATCCGGTATTTGGCAAGCTACATCAAGCCCAAGAGCGGTTGATTTTTAATAAATTTATTTCGAAAACACCGGCCAAGGCCAATCGCGATGCGGTACTGCCGTTTGATATGTTGCCCACCATCTTGGACTTTATCGGCTTCAAAGTGGTAGGCAGCAAACTAGGCTTGGGCGTATCGGCATTTTCTAAAGATGACGTGTCAGCCTTATTGCTAGACAAAGCCGACTTAGATGAAAATCTGCTCAATAAGTCAGCGCTCTATTTAGACTTATGGAACCCCAAAGTGGTCTTATGGAACCAAAAAGCGCCTACGCAGTAATCTGGTCAGGCTTAGGCTCGCTTAATCGGCGCATCCATCCAAACCCAACTCACCAGTCAAAATCGCAGCCGCCAATTGTAAATTAAGAATTTACAATTAGTCTGAAAGCCTTAATTGGCCGGCAATTCACAGTATTTTACTGATTAAAATATGCATATCCAGTGGGATTTTGCATGGACTGCGACAAGCCTATCCGCTATATTCACCTTATACACATGTATATGTTTAGGGTGATTCCATGCCAGCGCCTGACTCCCATTAGTACACGCTCATCAACGCACATACATTGATGGTCGGCCATGATTATTAGAGCGCTACTCAGCACCCTGACCTTATGGGTCAATCTCAGCCTTGCTGCCAGTAACGAGGACATGGTGATTGTTGCCCATGCTTCGGTATCAGACCAGACCATTTCACGTAGCTTTGCCCGTCAACTCTTCAGTATGAAAGCCAGACAGTGGCCAGATGGTGCGCCTACCGTGGTCTATGTGTTACCAGACCACAGCCCTTATCACCTACGCTTTGTCAAAGCTATTTTGGGCACCTTCCCTTATAAACTGCGTGCAGCTTGGGATCGCCAAGTGTATTCCGGCACCGGCCAAGCACCGCGCGAAGTGGCTGATTTAACACAGATGGTACGCTTGATTGCCAGCACGCCAGGGGCCATGGGCTATGCGCCCAGGCAGAGCATAGATGGCACAAGCATGCATATAGTGGAGGTGCGCTAATATGATGGCCCATGCAAGAGTATGCTTAGCTGGTGTATGCAGTCTGATGTTTGCCAGCTCGATCTGGGCATTGGAGTTAGATGACGGCAAATTGCAACTGCACGGCTTTGTCACGCAAGGCATGGTGGCGACTAGCGACAATCATTTCTACGGCAACAGTGATAGCGGCGTGAGCTTCAACTTTCGTGAAGTCGGCATCAATGCATCCTATCGGCCTAGGCCAGATTTGCAGTTTGCCGCCCAAGTGATTGCCTTAGATAACGGCAACGTCAATGAACATGGTCTGTTACTTGACTATGCACTATTAGACTACACCCTTGCCTCTAGCGAAAGCACGCAATTCGGCATACGCCTTGGCCGTGTCAAACACCCTTATGGCTTGTATACCATGACGCGAGATGTGGCGTTCACACGGCCTAGCATCATTTTGCCGCAATCGATTTACTTTGATAAAGCCCGTAGCATCGCACTGTCAAAAGATGGAATAGCCTTGTATGCCACACATGAGGGTGTTGTGGGAGCATTGCAAATAGACATGCTATTGGGCAAGCCCAATGTTGATCGTGGTAGCGAAGCGACTTTTATCAATAGCGATAGGCCGGGCAAGATGGTCTATGATCAATTGTCTAGCCTGCTACGCCTGATGTATATCAGCCCCGATGATCGGCTACGCCTAGCATGGACCGCCGCCAATATCGACCTACAATACCAAGCCCGCTCGCAGGAAGTAGACCCCAATTTAAAAGTGTACTTAGACCCAAGAATTCTCTCTGTGCAATACAGCCATGAGCAATGGGAATTTACCGCAGAGTATTTACAAATGAAGTCGTCGGTGACCAATCTGGCGCCCGGCATCACCAATGTGATCGAGGGTTATTACCTGCAGGGCAGCTACCAAATGACGCCAACGCTGCAAGCGGTGTTGCGTTACGATGCCAGTTTTAATAACAAAGACGACCATAATGGTAAAAAGTTAGCGGCACGTACCGGCCTGCCGCCGCATGTGTTTTATGCCAAAGATTGGATGTTAGGCATGCGCTACGATGTCACCCCCAGCTTGATGTTACGGGCTGAGTGGCACCATGTCGACGGCACCGGCTGGCTATCTAGCTTAGACAACCCCAATCCGCTGGCCTTGCAACGCAAGTGGGATATGTTAATGTTGTTGGGCTCTTGGCGCTTTTAGTCAACATGCTACCGCACGATACCCGTGACCCCTCCTATTTTTTTAGCTTACGCTGGAAGCTACTGTTTGTATTGCTCAGCGCAGCCGTGTTGCTAGGCATCGCCAGCGCCTATTACTTTCAACAGCAACTGCTGGCTCAATTTGCGCAGGTGCGGAAACAAACCCAAGACAACTACACCGAGCAACTCAATGGCCTAATCAGCCTAGACATTGCACGTGTACGCCAACTAGCCGCCACGTTGCCCAGCTTTGCGCTACAAAATCATAGCTTGATGGAGTATGCAGATCCGCAGGTGTACCGAGCGTTTGACGATTTCTGGTCTAGCGTACAGATAGACATGGGGGTCGATGTGGCCAAGCTCTACTCGTCTGAGGGGCAAGTGTTGGCAACATGGGGCGAAATGGCACACGAGCAATCAGTTATGCCAGTGGCAGCGCAACCTAAATACTGGCAAACGCTATTCAGGCAAGAGACGCCCGCTGGCTTGATTAGCTGCACCCAGCAATGCAGCATCATTGCTTTTGCGCCTATCTTGCAAGCTGGCAAAGTGGCAGGCGTATTTTCGGTACAAGCCACCTTGGCGGACTCAGTGCTATCTTTTCAAAAAACGGCCAAAGCCGATGTCGTCATGCTGTTTAAAAACAAAGACGCTCGTATGCCCATCGCTACGCTATGGGGTATGCATATGGTGGCCGCCTCCAATCCCAATCAATCGATACCGCTGCTTACGCGCGCCGCGCGCCAGCTTGAGTTTAGGCAGCTCTCTACGCAACCCGCACGTTATGTGGAGGGCGAACATCAGTATGAAATCAGCCTAGTGAAATTGGCCGCGCCGCATTGGGTGGACGGTCTACATCTGTTAGTCGTCGAGGACATTGCGCCTAACTTAGCCATCGCCCAGCAAAACATCAGGCAAATTATATTATTTACGCTATTTGCTACGCTGTTGCTGCTAGCCTTGATGTATGGCATGTTGAGTCTTCCGTTGCAACGCTTACGCAGAATTGCAACGGTGATGCCATTACTGGGCCAGAGTGAATTTGAAACCTTGCGTGTCAATATCCCGCTGTATACCCATCCATTGCGCGACGAAGTAGATGTGCTCGACCAATCAGCCTTGGATTTATCTTACCAACTGGAATCATTGCAACGTGAGGTACTCGACAAGAGCATTTCGTTAAGAAACTTATTCAATGAAGTGCTGACGGAAAAAGAATTTATCAGCCAGCTACTCAATCAAGCCGAAGTCATTATTGCTACGCTATACGCAGATGGGCGGATTGCCTCCATTAATCAGTTTGGCTTAAAGCTGGCAGAAAAACACATCGGTGACTTGATCTACAATGATCTATCGCACAAGGATTGGTTGGCATTGCAAGCCACCCTAGGCGAAGTGTTGCAAGGCCAGCGCGATCACTACGCACATAAAAGTATATTAATCGCGGCCCAGACGCGCCACACCATCTCTTGGATTCACACCCGCCTACAAGATCAGCGCAAAGGCGAAACGTTGCTGTTGACAGTGGGCATGGACATTACCGAGCAGGTGAAATCAAAAGAAGCGATTCATCAGCTGGCACACTACGATGTGCTGACCAATTTACCGAATCGACGTTTGTTGATTGATAGACTGAAGCAAGCGCTGATTAACAGTAGCGAAAGCGGCCATCGTGGCGCCTTACTCTTTATCGACATCGACCATTTCAAATCACTCAACGATACGCTAGGCCATCAACTGGGCGACCTGATATTACAAGAGGTGGCCAAGCGGCTAACTGTCTGTCTCCCGCAGGGCGCTACGGTATCGCATATCGGCAGCGATGAGTTTATTGTGATTTTAGAACAGTTAAGTCCGCTGCTAATTAGCAGTGCAGTAGAGGCGGAGGATATGGCCAGCAAGCTACAACAAGCCTTGAATCAAGCCATTCCCCTTAACGGCCAGGCCTACCAAATCACTGTCAGTATTAGCATTAGTTTGTTTAACAACCATGACCAAACGGCTGAGGCGCTGCTGATCCAAGTGGATATTGCCATGCACGAAGCCAAGCGGCATGGGCCTAATAGCATCTGTTTTTATCATCCGCACATGCAAGAAAGCTTAACCGCGCATGTGACCCTAGAGCGCGAACTCTACCAAGCGGTGATTAACCATCAATTTGTCTTGTACTACCAACTGCAGGTCGATAGCTCGAATCACGCCGTGGGAGCGGAGGCATTGATACGCTGGCAGCACCCGCAACGCTGGTTGCTGACCCCCTTAGATTTTATTCCATTGGCAGAAGAAACCGGCTTGATTGTGGCCATAGGCCAGTGGGTATTAGAGGCCGCCTGTGCGCAGTTAAACACATGGCAACAATCGCCCGCTACGCAACACCTCAGCTTAGCCGTCAATGTCAATGCACAGCAGTTTTTACAAGCTAATTTTGTAACCCTACTAGCTGAGTTTATTCAACACAACGGCATCAACCCGCAATTATTAAAGTTAGAACTGACGGAAAGCATGCTGGTAGATCAGTTAGATGAAACCATAGACACCATGCATGCCTTGCAATCCATGGGTATTCAGTTTTCGCTGGACGATTTTGGTACCGGCTACTCATCGCTGCAATACCTAAAGCGCTTGCCCATCAATCAACTCAAAATCGACAAATCGTTTGTGCGTGACATTGCTGACAATGTCAGTGACCAAGTGATTGTGCGGACCATTATTGCCATGGCGCAAACCTTAAACCTGAATG
>DASWSZ010000071.1:0-8981 GCA_036402395.1 Methylophilus sp. | reverse complement strand
CACAGAAGCGGTGGTGTTTGACGCACCGCAAATACAAGAGTTAAAGCAGCTCAGCATATTGTCGGCAGAAGAGGGCGCGCTGGTAGCGGTGTCTGCCATGGATAAGCAACCATTGGCGGCAAGCCAGCGCATATTATTGATATTGGCAACTGACGCAAGGAATAGTGGCATGCAATTTAAAGATGCCAACGAATCTATCTTGAGTGAGTTAGGTACATCGCCAGTAGTGATGCGGGCCAATACTGTAAAAGTGCGCTTACACCATCAGCAACCACGTCAACTCAAGCTTTTTTCTACCAATTTGCGTGGCGAACGCAAGGATGCCATCCCACTGAAATATACCGACACTAGTATTGAGTTTACTTTGGATATCCGCACGTTATCGCATGGCGCAACCAATTACTTTGAAATCACCGGCTAGGCATCTTGCTGGTGAATCTATCTAGTCAAATGATAAAAAAAACACTGGCGATTGTAGTGCCTGAATTATTACCTGTACCACCAGTAAAGGGCGGCGCGGTAGAGCACTGGGTGCATGAGGTTACGCATCGGCTAGACAGCCAACAATTTGCCATCACTATTATTTCTCGCCCGTCTGGGATGACACTTGAGGGTGTTATTCGCTATATTGCTATCCCTTGGACGCCGCTAGAAAAAGCCTTCGATTGGATGAAACAGCGCGTCACTTGGCGTAACCCCTTGCGCTATCTGGCAAAAATTCAGCATGTCACCTCTTATGGCTTAAGAGTAGCGGCGCATGTAAAGCCTTTTGATATGGTGATAATGCATAATGAACCTAACTTACTGTTATTTATAGATAAAAAATCAAATCAAAAATTGATTTTACACATGCACAATGCCCATCTGACGCATGCTGGTTTGCGTTGGTTGTATCGACGCGCATTATACAAAGTAGACATGGTCATTTGTGTCAGTGATTACATCCGCTTAAATGCCATAGAATATTTCCCAGAGCATGCGCGTAAGTTTGTGGTGCTGTTTAACGCCACCAATCCTGACCAATTTAAACCCTACACAGCTTCCGCCATACAGGCGGTGCAAGGCTTGCCCCAGCTAGCACAAGAGCATTATCACTTATTATATGTAGGCCGTTTAAACGCAGAAAAAGGCGTGGATGTACTGATTAAGGCGTTTGGGCAAGTGCTGCGCCAGCACCCCAATGGTAAATTAGTCATTTGTGGTAGCTCATTTTTTGAGGGTGCGGTTCAAACGCCGTATCAACAACAACTAGTAGCCTTAGCCCAGCCTATTGCGCACGCCATTATATTTACTGGTTTTGTGCCGCATGCGCAACTTAAATACCTGTATGCAGCGGTGGATATTGTCGTCTTACCCTCGGTTTGGCAAGACCCTTGTCCATTGGTGGTGTTAGAGGCCATGGCCGCTGGCGCTTGTTTGGTTGCGAGCAGGGTAGGCGGCGTACCAGAAGTGGTTAGTCATGGCGAAGATGGTTTGCTGGTCAATGCCAATAATCCGCATGAGCTAGCGGCTACCTTAAACCATGCTTTAGATCAGCCGGCCTTCATCAAACAGCTTGGGGTTGCGGCACGCCATAAAATTGTCGCTCACTATAGCTGGGCGCATTTGGTTAAACAACTTACACAACAACTCCATAACGTATGATTGCCATCGTATATCCTCAGTTTTACGGTGTTGGCGGTATCGCGCGCTATCTTGATTCATTTTTAGCCAACTTGCCAGCCAACCATCCACCTATTTATTTAATGACTGGCGATGAGCATCAAGTAGACAGGCAATATCCCAATGTGACGATTGTGCATATTCCGTTTATTGCTAGTCGTTTTAATCTGTTGTTGTGGACCATCAAAGCGCGTCGCATCCTGCATCAATTGTATACAGCTAAAAAAATTCAACTAGTCAATTTGCATATCCCACCACTGATTACGGGCTTGTTGCTCTCGAGCAAAATCCCCATGGTGCTGACTGCACACACTACATATTTAGGTATGTCGGGTCGTTTTTATCGTGAAGCTTACTTCACTAGCCAATGGAGTCGCTTAGAGGTTAGCTGCAAACTATGGATAGAACGGAGAATCTTTAAAAAATCTAAAAAAATCATCAGCTTAACCGAGCAAGGGCGTCAAGAGTTATTGGCTTACGAGGTCACTGCGCCCATTGAAGTCATCCCTAACGGAGTGGATTTAAACGCTTTTCAGCCTATGCCTGTGATTACCAAAACCTATGATGTGCTATTTTGCGGGCGTATTGAAACCAGAAAAGGCAGTCGGGCCATGGTGGATGTCTGCCAGTTGCTTATTGCGCGTAAGCCAGACATTAACATTTTGATTGTAGGCTATGGCGATGATGACACTTGGGTTAAGCAGCACCTGGCAGCGTTGCCCCAAGTGACGCTGACTGGTAAGGTGAGCTTTACCGAAATGCGCGCCCATTATGCCCAGTGCAAGCTGTACGCCTCGGCCTCTTACTATGAAGGCTTGCCGGGTACATGTTTGGAGGCGATGGCGATGGGCTTACCCGCTGTGGTGTGGGATTTTCCGTTTTATCATGGCTTAGTCGTTCCCCAGAAAACAGGGTTGTTAGTCAAGCCGAATGCAAACATGGCAATGGTGGAAGCGATTATCACCTTGCTTAAAAACATGCAGCAAGGTCATGACTTGGCGCATGCTACTGCGCAGCATATTCAAATGCATTACAACTGGCAGGTGCTAAGCAAAGCCATTTTAACCACTCTGCAAGATGTGCATAACACTCATGCATAAATACGCTAGTCCGTTAGGACTAGAGTATTGACATCAGCGAGTCATCACTCACTTCTATGCTGTACTAAGTAGTTGTCTAAACCAATAGAGATTAATCATACAAACTAGAGGATGAGTGCATGAAATACACATTAATTGGTGCTTTAGTGGCCGCCATGTTTTTGCCAACGTTAGCTGTTGCCGATACAGCAGGGCTTAGCATAGTCAAAGAATGGACCTATAGCCACAGCAATACAGGCGTGGGTGGGCTTACCTCAGAAATTTCAGCCTTCGACAGTCTAAGTAACACTATTTGGGTGGCTGGTGTGGTGGGCGTAGATGTATTAAATTTGGCGGATGGTAGCCTAGTACAGCATATTAATACTTCTAGTTTTGGGGCTATTAATAGCATTGCAATCAATAACGGCGTAGCAGCATTTGCCATGGAGTCTAGTGTGCGCGCTAATCCCGGTATAGTGCAGTTTTATGACACCTCAACACGCACGCTAGCCAGTGGTGTCAACACACTGACGGTTGGGGCATTGCCAGACATGCTTACATTTACCGCCGACGGTAGCCGTTTATTGGTGGCTAATGAAGGCACGCCGGATGTCTACGGTGCAAGAACCAATAGCACATCGCCCAGAACCTATGGTGCGCCAGCCATAGATCCAGTGGGCAGCGTCAGCATTATTGATATGAACACTCGCACAGTGACAGCCACCGCTGGTTTTAATGGTGTGACGCAAACAGGCGCTAATATTCGTTTAAACACGGGCATGGATTTTGAGCCAGAATATATCGCGGTGAACGCGGCAGGCACAAAAGCTTATGTGACCCTGCAAGAAGCCAACGCGATTGGTATCTTAGATTTAAACAGCCAAAGTTTTGAAAAAGTAGTGGGCTTAGGCGCAAAAGATTTCAGCTTGGCTGGTAACAGCATAGACCCATTGAATGATGGCAACATTAGCTTTATTTCAGCTAACGCCAAAGGACTCTATATGCCAGATGGCATTGCCGCGTATGAAGCAGGCGGAAATACTTATTTGGTGCTGGCCAATGAAGGCGATTTTCGCGAAGATGACGGTGATCGCTCGGCAGCCAGTTCTGTCGGTGCTGTAAACCCCTTAAATAATCTACGTATTTCAAATACCGATTCATCCGCAGGTGATTTATATGCAGCAGGCGCTAGATCGTTCTCTATTCGCGATGCTGACGGCAACTTGGTATTTGACAGCGGTGACTTTTTAGATAAAAAAGCTGCAGAATTAGGCATTTACGATGATGGTAGAAGCCGCGACAAAGGCGTTGAGCCAGAAGGCGTGAGCTTGTTGAACATTAACGGCAGAACCATTGCCGCCATTGGTTTAGAAAGAACGCTCAAAGCTGCGGTGGCTTTGTACGATATTACTGACCCTACTAACGCGACCTTTTTAGATATGTTAGTGACGGAAGGGGATTTAGCGCCAGAAGGCTTGCAAGGCTTTTTTGCTAATGGCAAATACTACTTATCAGTGGCCAATGAAGTATCTAATACCACTTCTTTATTCAGCGTTACGCCAGTACCAGAACCTAAAAACTACGCCATGTTTATTGCCGGCTTAGGCTTAATGGGTGTGATGGTAAAACGTCGCAGCACTATGCTGTAATCATCTCACTTAATTTGCGCGTTATTAAGCGAAACGGAAAGGCACACGCAATGTGTGCTTTTTCTGTTTCTGCAACTCAAAAAATCATTCAACTTATTAGCTGGCTTGCATTTGGCTATCTTCAGTTAAGTTTCGATAATCAGTAAAGTTTAAATATAAATATCTGATAAAAAACAATAGATTAACAAATTAACATCTAGTCAGACTACAGATTTTTTGTCATACGCAAATCACATTGCTTCTGCATACTCAGCCTCGCACTAACCCAAGTAAACCCTGATATCCCACTCAACAGAAATAGGAGATTTAAATGACCACTTCGCGTCGTGATTTTGTAAAACTGATGGGCTCGTCCGCCATGCTTGCTCCACTTGCAGCCTTATATTCCCGCACCGCCGATGCTGCCCCCTCTTTTGGCCCTGGTTTTGGTGTGGTAAATCCAGTATTGCCTTTGAATACTAACGATATCGTCGGCTATAACCTAGATGGTTCAATAGCCTTTGATTATCGTGGTAAACCAATTATTTCTTTGCCACCAGGATTCCGTTATTCCGTCATTTCTTGGACAGGTCAAACCATGAGCGATGGTACGCGTGTACCTGGTGACCACGATGGTATGGCTGCTTTCCGCGGTGAAGACGGTACCACCGTGTTAGTGCGCAACCATGAGTTAAGCAATCGTGAGACCAAACAAGGCGATAACGCTGGTGTTGTGGTGCCAGATGGCTACAAGTACGATACTTGGTGTAATGGTGGTACGACCACCTTAGTCGTGGATAGCGAAGGCCGCTTGGTACGTGACTTTGCTTCTTTAGGCGGCACTAATAATAATTGTGCCGGTGGTTTAACCCCTTGGGGCACTTGGCTAACTTGCGAAGAAAGTACCAGTATGCCGAGCAGTACCGCTACTGGCTACAGACAGCGTCATGGTTATGTATTTGAAGTGCCGGCTAATGCTACAGGTCCTGTACCTGCGGTGCCTATCGTAGAAATGGGTCGCTTTAACCATGAAGCGACTGCAAACGATCCAGAAACAGGTTATGTCTATCAAACTGAAGACCGTGGTGACAGCTGTATCTACCGTTATGTCCCAAATGTGCCAGGTAAACTGCTAGAAGGCGGTAAATTACAAGCCTTGAAATTGAAAGGTGATGAATTTTTTAGTGTAGATACCAAAACTGGCTTTCTGGATAAATTGAACGTACCTATGGCTTGTGAGTGGGTAGATATTGATAATGTAGATCCAGATACCGATACAGTGCGTTATGAAGCGCATAGCAAAGGGGCTGCGAAATTCTCCCGTGGCGAAGGTATGTGGTATGGCGACAATAACATCTATTTTGTTTGTTCTGATGGCGGCGATATTCGTAGAGGCCAGATCTTCGCATACAACATTGTTTCCAACACATTGACGCTTATCGTCGAATCGACAGACCGTAGCGTGCTTGATGCCCCAGACAACATGACAGTAGGTCCTGATGGCCGCTTATACATTTACGAAGACGGCAGTGGTGGCAATAACATTATTGGCGTCAACGCTAAAGGTGAGTTGTACCGCGTGGCCGAGAACAAGATCAACGGTTCAGAGTTTGCTGGTGGCTGCTTCTCACACAATGGCCGCTTTATGTTTGTCAACATGCAGAGCCCTGGCTTAACATTGGTGATTGAAGGTCCATGGCGCAAAGGTCAACGTTAATCGTCTTGTTCTATCATCAGAGCATTGTTTAACTTGACTATTATTTAACTTGACTAGGAAAGGGTAGTCTCAGGCTACCCTTTTTTATCTTAATTTCATCATAAGGAAGACGACGTTATGGGTTCTTTTAGTATTTGGCATTGGGTGATTGTATTGGTAGTGTTATTGCTTGTATTTGGTACACGTAAACTGCGGAATGCAGGTACTGACTTAGGCGGTGCAGTTAGGGGCTTTAAAGAGGCTATGCAGGATGGGAGACCGAGCATAGCAGAGAACAATATGGCTGACTCAGTCAGTAATGATGCTCGAGAAAAAACACGTATCTAAATCATCTGTAAAATTGCTTTTCACGGGTTGCTTATCGCAATTGAGTTACATTGGTGTGATACAACTTGTGCGATTACTAGCATTGCGAACTGCATAATGCCAATATTTATGAGGGTTTTATTAGGTTGTTTGGTGCCCGGAAGAGGACTCGAACCTCCACATCTTTCGATACTAGTACCTGAAACTAGCGCGTCTACCAATTCCGCCATCTGGGCCTGCTTACTGGATATTCCGAATGGGGGTGTTCCCAATCCGATACTCTTAGTACAGGATTCGATTTTATAGCATGTGTGTTTGTTGTCAATTGCGAATCATATGCCTGTACGCAATATTTAAACCTAATCCTCATAGTCATGCTGTTTTTCTATACAATCTAACTTTTATTCATGCTTAGCTTTAATTAAGAGATTAGAGTCAATCAAGTGTGGGAATTTTTCATTTTGGTAGTCAAAAGCAAATATGCATAAACCAGTAGGTCATCATCCAGTCAATTATTACCCAGTAGGCCAATATAGTGTGAAATTATATGGATAAGCAAAAACAAAAGCCTGTTAAACGTAGTAGTGATCCCTATGCCAAGCGCGAGGCTTCGCAATACGAATCACCATTGCCTAGCCGCGAGCTAGTATTGCAAGTGTTGTCTGATCAAGGCATCCCATTAAGCAATGAGGTGCTCTACACATTGCTAGATATCGCTGAGGAAGAGCGCGATAACTTTAATAAGCGCCTAAACGCGATGGAGCGTGAAGGGCAGATTATTCGTAATCGCAAAGGTGCTATTTGCTTACCCGATAAAATTCATCTGATTTCCGGTATTGTGTTTGGCCATCCCGATGGCTTTGGCTTTCTTGTGCCTGATGACAAGGTTAAGCATCCCGATGACTTGTTTTTAGGGCCTAGAGAAATGTCACTGGTGATGCATGGTGACCATGTCATGGTGCGCATGTCGGGCTTGGATAGAAAAGGTCGGCCAGAAGGTAAAGTGGTAGAAGTGCTGGCACGCGCCAATAAAACCTTGGTCGGGCGTGTCATGCGCGGCCAAGGCGTGACTATTGTGGCGGCGGAAGATAAGCGCATTAACCAAGACATTTTGATTCCTTATCATTTAGACATGGATGCCAAAGTAGGGCAAGTGGTGATGGTGGAGTTGACCGAGCAGCCATCCTCACACGCGCTGCCTATGGGTAAGATTGTACAAATTTTAGGCAATTATGCAGATAGCGGCATGGAAATTGAGATTGCCTTACGCAAGCACAAACTGCCCTACGAATTTAATCCGCAAGCCATTAAGCAAGCGGAAGCCTACAATAAAACAGTACAACCGGCTGATTATAAAGATCGCATTGATTTAAGAGAATTACCACTGATTACCATTGATGGTGAAACCGCGCGCGACTTTGACGATGCCGTCTTTGCTGAGCCGCAAGGCAAAGGTTGGCGTTTGGTGGTGGCGATTGCAGATGTGAGCTTTTATGTCAAACCGGGTGATGCGCTAGATAAAGAAGCGTTTGAACGCGGTAATTCTGTGTATTTTCCGCGCCGCGTGATTCCTATGTTGCCAGAAGCGTTATCGAACGGGCTATGTTCGCTGAATCCTGATGTCGAGCGCTTATGCATGGTATGTGACATGCAGATTGATGGCTTGGGCGTGGTTAAGCAATATAAGTTTTACCCATCGGTCATGCGTTCTAAAGCGCGTATGACCTATACCAAAGTGGCGGCTATGCTGCAGGATCCGCAAAGTGAGTTGGCCAAAGAATATGCGTGGTTGATGCCACACCTGACGCATTTAAATGCTGTGTTTCAATTGATGCTCAAGCAACGCGAAAAGCGTGGTGCCATTGAGTTTGAAACCACTGAAACCATGATGATGTTCAATGAGAACGGTAAAATTGACAAGATCGTGCCGAGCAGCCGTAATGAAGCGCATAAAATCATTGAAGAATGCATGTTGGCGGCCAATGTCTGCGCGGCTGAGTTTTTAAGAGACCATGAACATGCGGCACTTTATCGGGTCCATGAAGGCCCAACGCCTGAGAAATTAGAAGCCTTGCGTTTATTTATGGGTGAGTTTGGCTTTGGCGTGGGCGGTGGGGAGAAGCCACATGCTAAGGATTATGCCAAACTCATGTCGCGCATTAACGAGCGACCAGATGCGCAGTTATTACAAACGGTGTTGCTACGCTCTATGCAGCAAGCGGTGTACAGCCCAGACAACGCTGGTCATTTTGGCTTAGCGTATGAAGCATACGCGCACTTTACGTCGCCGATACGCCGTTACCCAGATTTATTGATCCACCGCGCCATTAAAGCGGTAGTGACCCACACCAAGTATGAAGCCAAAGATTGGCATCAACTGGGTACGCATTGCTCCATGACAGAGCGCCGTGCGGATGATGCCACGCGTGATGTGACCAACTGGCTGAAGTGTTTTTACATGCAAGATAAAATTGGTGAAGTATTTGCCGGCACAGTGGCCGGTGTCACCAGTTTTGGTTTGTTTGTGGCCTTGGATGAAGTCTATGTAGAAGGGCTACTGCATGTGACCGAGCTAGGCAATGATTACTT
>DASWSZ010000070.1:0-9689 GCA_036402395.1 Methylophilus sp. | reverse complement strand
ATACCAGTCTATATTTATGGCTATCAAGATAAGTTCAAGGCATTCCCAGGAGATGACAAGGCGGCTGATGTGCATGTTGGTACAGATAAAGCGCAAAATGGTAATGGTAATGGCGCATTAGATGGCGCTTGGTTTGACATTAAAGCTACAAATTCTGAAGCTTATAAATTTTGGGGTCACGTGCGCCTGGCTAACTTAGCACCGGGTTCTACAGATTTAAGTGCTACTGATTGGCGTCCTCAAAATGCTGATGGAGGTCCGATAGGTATTATGGCAGGCACAAATGACGCCACTAAAACAGCAATTAAAGACGCTACGGGGAACGCGATTAAAGGTTCTTACATTATTTGCTCACAAGGTATCTTGGGTAAATATGTAACACAGCTGGATGTCAGTATTGATGATGGTAATGCTTCAACTGGCTCAATGCTAGCAGCTAAAACCAATGCGCCTGTAATACCATTGGATGCTGATAAGACTACTATTGATCCAGCAGCTTCATATATCGTTTGTTATGGTGTGTAATTAGGTTGGTATTGAAGTAATAAAAAAGCCCGCACATGCGGGCTTTTTTATTGCACTTTGATCTAGATTTGTCTGCGTAAGGTTTTGATTTGGGCGTGTTTTAGATTAGAATAGCCCTCAAATTTCAAATGACTCACAAATGACTTCAAATATCGTCGAAATCGATAATCTTTCGTTTGGCTACAAAGGCCGTATGCTGCACCAAGGCATCAATATGGCGTTCCCACGCGGTAAAGTGATTGCCATTATGGGCGGCAGCGGCAGTGGTAAAACTACGTTGTTACGTTTAATCGGCGGACAAATCAAGCCCAGCAAAGGCCAAGTGCGGGTCGATGGCAAAGTCGTGCATCACCAAGACAGAACTGGTATTTACCAACTACGCCGCAAAATGGGCATGCTATTTCAACATGGCGCTTTGTTTACCGATTTATCGGTGTTTGAAAATGTGGCGTTTCCTATCCGCGAACATACCAACTTACCAGAAAGTATGATTCATGATGTGGTGTTGATGAAGCTGAATGCTGTGGGTCTGCGTGGCGCACATAAACTCATGCCGACTGAGTTATCCGGCGGTATGGCTAGGCGTGTGGCCTTGGCGCGTGCCATTGCCTTAGATCCAGCCATTTTGATGTATGACGAACCATTTGCTGGCCTAGACCCTATCTCCATGAGTGTGATTTGTGATTTGATCCGCACTTTGAATGACGCATTAGGCGCGACTTCGATAGTAGTGACGCATGATGTGGAAGAAACCTTTAGTTTTGCCGATTATGTCTATTTTGTCGCCAATGGGGTGGTGGCGGCAGAAGGTACGCCTGACGATTTAAGAAATTCTGATTTGCCGTTTGTACATCAGTTTGTCTATGGCGAAAAAGACGGCCCAGTGCCTTTCCATTATGCCGCAGGCGACTACGCGCAAGACTTGTTGGGGTTTGAGGGATGATAAAGTCGGTCTTGTTAGTGGGTGTAGTGCGGGTGTTGCGTAATATTGGTCACCAAGTCACGCGCGGTATTTGGCGTTTAGGCGCGGGTGCGCGCTTATTTATGCTTACCATGATTTATTCTGGCGAGAGCTTTAGGCGCTTCCGCATGATTGTGCGTGAAATTTATTTCACTGGCGTCATGTCCTTGATTATTATCTTGGTGTCCGGCTTTTTTGTCGGCATGGTGCTGGGTTTACAGGGCTACAATACGCTGCAAAAATATGGCTCGTCGGACGCCATTGGTGTGTTGGTGGCGTTATCCTTAGTGCGTGAGCTAGGGCCAGTAGTGACTGCACTGTTGTTTGCAGGCCGCGCTGGTACTGCCATTACCGCAGAAATTGGTTTAATGAAAGCCACAGAACAGTTGTCTGCCATGGAAATGATGGCAGTGAGCCCAATTGCCCGTGTGATTGCTCCGCGTTTTTGGGCCGGTGTGATTGCCATGCCCTTATTAGCTGCCTTATTTTCCATGGTCGGCATATTAGGTGGTTACTTGGTGGCGGTGCCGTTGATAGGCGTGGACGAGGGCGCATTTTGGTCGCAAATGCAAGCCAATGTGGATTGGCAAACCGATATCGTCAATGGCGTCATTAAGAGTGTGGTGTTTGGTGTGGCGTGTACCATGATAGCCTTATTTGAGGGCTACGATGCGCCGCCCACAGCTGAAGGCGTCAGTCATGCCACCACCAGAACCGTGGTCACATCCTCGTTAGCTGTATTAGGGCTGGATTTCATATTAACCTCATTTATGATTAATGTATAAGTAGGTAGGAGCAGTAATGGAAAGAACAACAATCGATTTGTGGGTAGGCATTTTTGTGGCGCTGGGTTTGGCTGCGTTATTGAGCTTGGCGATGAAAGTAGGTAATCTAACGACCTCTAATATTGGTGAAACCTATGCCGTGAGTGCTCATTTTGAAAATATCGGTGGTCTTAAGCCAAGAGCGCCGGTGAAGAGTGCGGGCGTAGTGGTGGGCCGTGTCAGTGACATTAGTTTTGACCCAGCCACCTATGAAGCAGTGGTCAATTTAAGCATCGATAAGCGTTACCAGTTTCCTAAAGATACCTTTGCCAGCATTTTCACTGCAGGTTTGTTGGGCGAGCAATACGTAGGCTTGGAAGCGGGCGGTGATGAAACGAGTTTAGCCAATGGTGATCAAATCACTCAAACACAAGATGCTGTAGTATTAGAAAAAATGATCAGTCAGTTTTTATATAACAAAGCTGCAGAGCCCAGTGCAGAGGCAAATAAAGACGCAAATGCAGGTTCTGCATCAACCGATAGCGGCGCTGATGCGTTAGGCTCTAGTCCGCTGGACAATGTAGGCAATTAGTACGCTTACTCAATCAATAAGGAACAGTAAATAATGAAATTATTAATCACAGCACTCAGTATGTTGATGTTTAGTCTAACGACTATTGCAGCCGAGACGCCAGACGCTTTAGTCAAGCGCACTGCAGAAGATGTATTGGCTGTCGTCAAAGCGGACAAAGAGATTCAAGCCGGCAATCAGCAAAAGTTAAACGCTTTGATTGAAGAAAAAGTGTTGCCTAACTTTAACTTTGAAAAAGTATCGCGTTTGGTGTTGGGCAAAAATTGGACAAAAGCGACGCCAGAACAAAAAAGTGCGTTTCAAAATGAATTTAAAACCTTGCTGTTACATACGTATTCAACTGCCTTGTCTAAATACAAAAATCAAACCATAGAATATAAACCATTGCGTATGGCCGATGCTGATACTACTGCCAATGTCAAAACCTTGATATTGCAGCCTGCCGGTCAACCGATTGCCGTGGATTATTCTTTGGATAAAGTGGGTGGCAACTGGAAAGTGTTCGACATTGTGATTGAAGGCGTGAGCTTGGTCACCAACTATCGTAGCCAGTTTTCACAAGAAATCCGCCAAAATGGTATGGATAGTTTGATTAAAAAATTGGCCGATAAAAATAACGCGGTTGCTACTAAGTAACCAGCATCTGGCCATTTTGGAGCGCACAGCATTGGCACAGTTAACACAGCAAGCACATACTTGGTATGTATCGGGTGAAATGGTGTTGGAGACGGTGAGTCAGTTGCTTGAGCAAAGCAAGGCTCTAACCTTGCAAGCGGATACTCAGCTAGATTTGTCTAAAGTGACCGATGTGGATACTTCTGCGGTGAGTTTGATTTTAGAGTTTCAGCGCCGCGCTAAAAAAGAAAGTGTGCGTTTGGGGTTGTTAGCAGTACCTGAGGACTTAACCAGTTTGATTCAGTTATACGGCGTAGACACGTTTATTTTTTCAAATTAGCACGTTTGCTCTTGTGATATGTAACCCCAGCCTTTATTTAAAGGGTTGGGGTTTAGTTTTTTAATCACTTAACGCATTTACTTCATATTCATTTAGGCACATTTGACCACTCCTGCTATTCATATTCAGAATGTACACAAGCACTTTGGCTCGCTCAGTGCGCTCAATGGCATAGACTTAACCATAGAACAAGGCGAATTTTTTGCATTGTTGGGGCCGAATGGTGCTGGTAAATCGACCTTGATTAATATTATGGCGGGCTTGCTCAAGCCTTCTATTGGACGCGTGGCGATCATGGGACATGATGTGATTAATGATTACCAGCAAGCGCGCATGGCCTTAGGCGTGGTGCCGCAAGAGCTGGTGTTTGACCCGTTCTTTAATGTGCGTGAAATGCTGCGTTTTCAAGCGGGTTATTTTGGAAAAGGCCCAGAAAATGATGCGTGGATAGACCAAGTGATTGAGGGTTTGGGCCTCACCGATAAAGCCCATACCAATATGCGTAAGCTGTCTGGCGGCATGAAGCGCCGCGCCCTGATTGCGCAAGCCTTAGCCCACAAGCCGCCCGTGATTGTATTAGATGAGCCGACTGCTGGCGTAGACGTTGAACTGCGGCAAATGTTGTGGTCATTTATTAAACAGCTGAATCAAGACGGCCATACCATTATCCTCACCACGCATTATCTGGAAGAAGCGGAAACCTTGTGTGAGCGCGTCGCCATGATGAAGCAGGGTAAAGTAGTGGCTTTAGACACCACCGCCAATTTATTAAAAGCGCATGCCGGTAAAAACTTGCGCTTGTCACTGGGCGCTGCGCAGTTGCCGCCCAGCTTATTGCCTATGCTAAAACATGGCGAGAACGGCGTATTTACGCTGACCTTAGCGGATTTAAATCAAATTGAATATGCTTTAGCCGAGTTGCGCAAAGCCAATGTGCATGTAGAAGATATGCAACTGATTGAAGTGGATTTAGAAGATGTATTTATGTCATTGGTAGGTGGGCTATGAATCTGCTCGATCCGTATATCCCTAGCCATTTACGTGGGCCATACACGCTGTTTAAAAAAGAGCTGTTACGCTTTTGGCGCGTGGCTTTTCAAACCGTGGCGTCGCCTGTGCTCACCGCTTTGTTGTATCTGCTCATTTTTTCGCATGTATTGGCAGACCATGTGCAAGTGTATAAAGGCGTGCCGTATACCGCCTTTTTGGTGCCCGGTTTAATCATGATGTCCTTGCTGCAAAACGCTTTTGCTAATAGCTCGTCCAGCCTGATTCAGTCTAAAGTGATGGGGAATGTGGTGTTTCTGTTGCTGACGCCGTTGACCTATTTAGAGTTTTTTAGTGCCTTTTTGGCGGCGTCTATTCTGCGTGGTTTGTTTGTCGGCTGCAGTATTTACATCGTGTCCATGTTTTTTGTCGATGTGCCATTGGCGCATCCGATGTGGATATTCACTTTTGCCTTATTAGGTAGCGCGTTGCTGGGCACGTTTGGCATTATTGCCGGTATTTGGGCAGACAAATTTGACCAAATGGCGGCGTTTCAAAACTTTGTCATTATGCCGCTGACGTTTTTATCTGGCGTGTTTTACTCTATCCATTCCTTGCCGCCGTTTTGGCAGGCCGTGTCAAAATTCAACCCATTTTTCTACATGATTGATGGGTTTAGGTATGGTTTTTTTGGCCAAGGCGATATTTCACCGTGGATCAGTTTAGCGGTCGTTAGCGCATTTTTAATGGCGTTAGCCTGGGGCTGTTTAAAAATGTTAAAATCCGGCTACAAATTGCGCGGCTAACTATTCACGCATCATTATTCAAGAGGTTACCTGTGTTAAGTGCACAACAATTAGAACAATATATACAACAAGGGCTTGCGTGTGATTACATCCAAGTCAAAGGCGATGATGGCACGCATTTTGAAGCGGTGATTGTCAGCCCAGCCTTTGAAGGCAAACGCATGGTGCAACAACATCAACTGGTGTATGGCGCATTGGGCGACCGTATGCGCGCAGAGATTCATGCGCTATCGATGCAAACCTACACGCCCACACAGTGGCAACAATTATCAAAGTAATGGAGAATTAATATGGACGCACAAGCAGCAATTAAAGAAACAGTGACTACCAATAATGTTGTGTTGTATATGAAAGGCAGCCCAAAATTTCCACAATGCGGCTTTTCAAATATGGCGACGCAAATTTTAGACGCCTGTAACGCCAAATACGTGGCGGTGGACGTGCTGCAAGACCAAGCCATCCGTGAAGGCATTAAGCAATATGCTAACTGGCCGACCATTCCGCAGCTCTATGTCAAAGGTGAGTTTATTGGCGGTTCTGACATTATGCGCGCGATGTACGAAAGCGGCGAATTACAAACTTTGTTGGCTGACGCTTAAGACTGGATAACCCGTTTTGGATAAATTAATCATTGAAGGTGGCGCTAGATTAAATGGCGAAGTGACGATTTCTGGCGCAAAAAATGCGGCTTTGCCTATTTTATGCGCATCGTTATTGGCAGAAACGCCTTTGCATTTAAGCAGCGTAGCCGCGCTCAAAGACATTGATACCACCATTAAATTGCTGGATACCATGGGCGTTAAAATTGCACGTGATGCCGACAAAGTGACGCTAGACGCTAGTGAAGTGGGTTCATTTGAAGCCACTTATGAAATGGTGAAAACCATGCGTGCCTCAATCTTGGTGCTAGGCCCGTTATTAGCACGCTTTGGTAGCGCGCGCGTATCATTGCCGGGTGGCTGTGCCATTGGCTCACGTCCTGTGGATTTACATATCAAAGGTCTGCAAGCGATGGGCGCCGCCATTCATATTACTCATGGTTATATCCAAGCCAGTACGCTGCATTTGCCTAATCGCCGCTTGCAAGGCGCGCGCTATTATATGGACATGGTGACGGTGACCGGCACGGAGAACCTAATGATGGCAGCCGCGTTGGCAGAAGGCACTACAGTGCTGGAAAATGCTGCTAAAGAGCCGGAAGTGGTCGATTTAGCTGAATGCTTAATCAAAATGGGTGCCAATATCACGGGTGCTGGCACCGATGTCATTACTATCGTCGGCGTCGAAAAACTTAATGGTGCTACGCACAATATTGTGTGTGACCGCATTGAAGCTGGTACGTATATGGTGGCGGCAGCGATGACCGGTGGCAAAGTGAAATTACTCAATGCGCGCGCAGATTTGCTCGATGCCGTTGTGGAAAAATTACGCGATGCTGGTGTAATCGTGACCAGTGACGCCAATAGCATTACCGTAGAAAGTACCGGAAAACTCAAAGCGGTGAATATTCGTACCGCGCCACATCCAGCGTTCCCCACCGACATGCAAGCGCAATTTATGGCACTTAATAGCGTGGCTGAGGGTGTGTCTAAAGTCACCGAAACCATATTTGAAAATCGCTTTATGCATGTGCAAGAAATGCAACGATTGGGCGCCGATATTAGTATTGATGGCAATACGGCGTTGGTCAAAGGCGTAGAGTTTTTAGATGGCGCGACTGTGATGGCTACCGATTTGCGTGCTTCTGCCAGCTTGGTGTTGTCTGGCTTAGTGGCACGTGGTGAAACCGTGATTGAGCGTATTTATCACTTGGATCGCGGTTACGAGTATTTGGAAGAGAAATTAACCAAGTTAGGCGCAAAAGTGCGACGTTGCCATTAAAAGCATTTTTTGGGCGAATCACATTGTTGCGCAGTGCTCACAATTTCGCCGTACTTCAATGTACTAGCTCAATTGTTGCGCGCTGTGCGCCTTGTGCTTCATCCCAAAATTCTGTTTTTAATAGAGGATTTAAAAATTGATTACCATTGCATTATCAAAAGGCCGTATCTTTGAAGAAACCACGCCACTATTAGCGGCGGCGGGCATTCATGCCTTAGAAGACCCAGAATCATCACGCAAATTAATTATTGGCACCAATCGCGATGATGTACGTCTGATTATTGTGCGTGCCACCGATGTGCCGACCTATGTGCAATATGGCGCAGCCGATTTAGGCATTGCAGGTAAGGATGTGCTGGATGAGCACGGTGGTGAGGGTTTGTATCAACCCTTAGATTTGAATATCGCCAAGTGCAAAATGATGGTGGCGGTGCGTGAAGGCTTTGATTACGAAGCCAGTATACGCCAAGGCGCGCGCTTAAAAGTAGTGACCAAATATGTCAAAACGGCACGTGAGCACTTTGCCGCCAAAGGCATGCATGTCGATTTAATCAAGCTGTATGGCTCGATGGAGCTAGGGCCATTGGTGGGTTTGGCTGATGCCATTGTCGATTTAGTCAGCACCGGTGGAACTTTACGCGCCAATCACCTCAAAGCAGTAGAAGAGATTGGGCACATCAGTTCACGTTTAGTGGTGAATCAAGCGTCACTAAAATTAAACCGTCAACAATTACAGCCCATTATCGATAGTTTTGCCAGCGCTATCCAACCTGTTTGAGAGTCATTGCACTATGAAGATTAGACGTTTATCGACCCAAGATGCGACATTCGACGCTGATTTAACCGCTTTATTGGCGTTTGAAACTGCGCAGGATGACAGCGTGGATGTGGTGGTTGCCAATATTTTAAAAGATGTGAAAAATCGTGGTGATGCCGCTGTATTGGAATACACCAATCGTTTTGATAAAACTAACGCCACCACATTGGCCGAACTGGAAATTAGCCAAGCAGATTTGCAAGCCGCTTTAAATGGTTTGCCAGCACATCAGCGTGAAGCGTTACAAGCGGCGGCTGATAGAGTGAAAAGCTACCATGAAAAACAAGTGATGCAATCGTGGTCATACACCGAAGCCGATGGTACTTTATTAGGGCAACAAGTCACGGCTTTAGATCGTGTCGGTTTATATGTGCCAGGCGGAAAAGCAGCCTATCCCTCTTCAGTATTAATGAATGCGATTCCAGCCAAAGTGGCTGGTGTTGCTGAGTTGATGATGGTCGTCCCTACGCCAAATGGTGAAAAAAATGCTTTGGTCTTAGCCGCAGCGGCTATTTCTGGCGTAGACCGTGTGTTTTGCATAGGCGGTGCGCAAGCAGTGGGAGCGCTGGCCTACGGTACAGAAACAGTACCGCAAGTAGATAAAATTACGGGTCCTGGCAATGCCTATGTGGCCGCCGCTAAACGGCGTGTGTTTGGCGTGGTCGGTATTGATATGGTGGCCGGGCCGTCTGAAATTTTGGTGATTTGTGATGGCAAAACCAATCCGGATTGGATTGCCATGGATTTGTTTAGCCAAGCCGAGCATGATGAGTTGGCGCAATCAATATTGCTTAGCCCAGATGCCGCATTTTTAGATGCGGTTGCCGCTAGTATGCAAAAATTGGTAGAAACCATGCCGCGTAAAGACATTATTAATACGTCAATTACTGATAGGGGCGCGTTAATTTTGACCAAAGATATAGACGAAGCCATTGAAATTAGCAATTATATTGCGCCAGAACACTTAGAGTTGTCCGTGGAAAATCCGCTGGAAATGAGCAAAAAAATTAAACACGCCGGCGCTATTTTTATGGGGCGTGATACCTGTGAAGCCTTGGGCGATTACTGCGCTGGCCCCAACCATGTGTTGCCCACTTCACGTACGGCGCGTTTCTCTAGCCCGTTAGGCGTGTATGATTTCCAAAAACGCTCCAGCTTGATTATGGTGTCCTCGCAAGGCGCACAAACACTCGGCAAAATTGCTTCTACACTGGCGCATGGCGAGGGTTTGCAAGCGCATGCAAAAAGCGCGGAATTTAGACTAAAACCAAATTAACTTCAGCGACACAGTGTGCACAGAGCACTTCAAAAGCAAAGCAGAAGGTTACCATATGCTAGTTGATGGAGGTCGCAAGCGCATCTTGATTGGGTGTTTTCTCTGTGCCTCTGTGGTGAAAAAGA
>DASWSZ010000069.1:0-21117 GCA_036402395.1 Methylophilus sp. | reverse complement strand
TCCGAAACAGGCAAAGGGTGGATATAGCGTGCGCCCACAATATAACCGTTACCCACTACGTTAACGTCACCCACGGCGGCGATATCACTGTCTGAAATCACGCCATAAGCAGCAAAATAATCGCCATTCATACGCGGTATCACATAAGTGCCAGACAACACCTTGACTTCGCTTAAATCTTGCGGCGACACCTGAAAACTTAAGCCCAAACTGTGGTCTTTTTGCCATAGGTTTTCGTAGCGAATGGCGCCGTTTAAGCGCGTTTCTGTCGTGTTGGGTGAATACCGATCGTTTAACTCTAAGCTGCCGTGCAGCGGCAACTTGTCTTGTACTTGCAAATCAATTTCCACTTTTCCTGGCGATTTACCAGGCCGCAGTACTGGCGTGACTACGCGATTTTGGCCACGATTGACCGTACCTAATTGCTGCTGCGCGGTAGGAAAGTGCGGCACTTTGCCTTCACTAAACTCGCCTACGCGTGATTTAATTTCAGCCAAGGAGCTGTATTTAGAATCCACTACCCGCAGTTTTTCAACCGCACCTTCGGTCACTTTCAGTGTGACGATGCCTGCATCCACCTCCTGCTGCGGAATACTCACGGACACAGTTAAATAGCCAGCATCTTGATAGGCTTTTTCTAGTGCACTTCTGGCTTGTTCAACATCAGCAATGGTTTTTGACTCACCCAAATAGCCATATACGGCCTGCTCAATGTTGCCCTTACTTAACACGGTGTTACCGTCTACTTTAAATTCAAACACATTAAAGCTAGGCTGCTTTTCTTCTGCCTGGTCGTTAGTTGCTGCCGCTGCTGGCTTGGGTTCGGCACTTGTCTGTGTATCTGTACCTGTCTGCTTATCTGCACTGGCTGCTGGCGTTGTGTTAGGTGCTTGATTGTCAGTAGCCGCCGCCTCTAGCTGATCTGATGCAACAGCGCTGCCATCAGCGTTGTTGGCATGCCCCGTAGTGCTGGCACACAGCAACAACACTGACAAGTAGCCCATGAATTGAGCGGATAATTTTAGAGGTAAGCTGCGCATAAAATGGTGTATGGTCTAGACCAGACTATTATGAAAAAATATTGTGGCAGGTTGATGAAAACGACTAGTCCGTTACCGGCTAACTTTGCATAAAGTATTAAATAAACAGTCAATATGCATCTAAGCTTTACACCACCACTCACCATACAAAACAGCACACCCCTTTTGGAGGTGTGCTGTTAATACGCCTTGCCATGTGAATAACATAACTAGGCGGTTCAGACATAGAGCCTTACTGTGTCAATTGTGCTGGACGGCAGTTGTTACCCAAGTTAGTCATTCTGGCTACCTGTACGCCAACGGCACAGCTAGAACCAGCCAGTGGGTTGAGTGTTAAGCCACGTGGAAACACTGCACAAGCGGCTACTGGTGGGTTGCCTAAAGCAGCAGTAATTTGACCTATCACTGCATTTTCAAAGGTGGTTTTTGCTGGCACACCTGCGTAGTTAGCGCGAACAAAGTTTTTCAATTCCATATGGAACGCATAGTCACCATTAGTAGCTGTCACGCGTGCGTTTTCAGTGTCACCCGCTTCTGGATGTACGCCGTCAATTTTCACAAAACGGTAACCGTTGCTGGCCGCGGCATCTGTACGCCAGTTGTTTTCTGTTGACAACACGCCAATGGCATATTGTTCAGCAGGCGAAGCGTTGGTAGACGCTTGTGTGATACGTGTTTTAACGTTACCAGAACCTGAGTTCTCAGTGACCACGTAATCTGGTGTTGAGTCAGTAAATGTCGCTGGTTGTAATTGTCCACCCACACCACTTGCACATGGGTTTTGTAAGAAGAAAGCGTTAGAGCTGGCTTGTGAACCAGAAGTATCGACGCGACGCTCTAATTTCACTTTACCTGGGTTGTTACCCAAAATAGGGGTCCAATCACCATTGGCTGCACCACCTTGCGTAGCAATGGTGATGTATTGTGTTTTGGTCAGGTTAGGTGCGTTGGCTGGGTCAAATGTAGAGGCATTTACATCTTGTAGACCTTGTGTCGCTTGTAAGGCGCGGTACAAAGGAATACTCACAGCCACACCAAATACTTGACCTACGTTTACATCAGACTCCACACCGCGTGAAGCCACGTTGCCGCCACCAATATTGGTTGAGAACAAAGCGGCCTCAACGTCAGAAAAGCCACCAACTGGTAATTGTGGTGCGTTAGGGTCCGTGGCAACAGCGGCAGCGTTAGCGGCATTAGTCGCTGCTGTCGCGCCTGTAGATGGCAAAGCGGCACCCACTTGTGTACAGCCTTTAAATACAGTGGCATTGTTTTCTGCGTTGGTTGGGTCTACATAATTCACAGAAGAAGTACAGCCATTGCCTGTACCCGGAAATTTAACACGGGCTAAACGTGTGCCTACTGTGTGTGGGGTGTAGGCGTTTAAAGAACCACCGTCTAAGGTATGGTAAAGAATAGACACTACACCAGCACGTTTACATGCGTAGGCTGAAAAGTTACCGATAGAGCCAGGTACAGCAGCTGTACCGCCTTGGGTAGAGAAAATAGTATTAGTACCAGAATCACAACCTACACCAGCACCAGAACCTACCCAGCCTTCGTACACTGTACGCGTTGGTGCAGTAGCGCCAGATATCCATGCTTGTTGCAATGTACCGGCAGTGCGTGCGGCATCAATTTCTGCCACGGTGACTGGCGCAGCCAACACGCTAGCAGAAGCCGATAAACCGGCGATGAGTAAAGCGATTTGTTTCATTTTCATGATGGTATCCTTGTATTAATATCAGTATGCAATGTATAAACTTGGGCAAACCAATAGCAGGCCTCCTAATAAAAGAGGTTGTACTGGCTAAGTTGGTTACATAGCCTAACGACTATGCAACCAACGCCTGCTTACAATTAAGATTGTTTACGACGACGAGCAACAAAACCCATAAAGCCTAGACCTGATAACATCAGTGCCCATGTATCAGCTTCTGGTACTGCCACTACTGGCGTAGTGGTGTAAGTTAATGCACCATTTGCCGTGAATGTGAAGGCTGCATTGTTTGCAAAAATTTCAGAGGTGGTAGCACCAAACGCTGAACTGCCTGATACCACTTGGAATACAGCTAAACTTTGGCCAACAGTACCTACTGAAACGCTACCATTGCCATTGTTTTTGTCTTGCTGGAAGTAGTTTAGCGTGTTTGAAAGAATGCCAGCATTACCTACTGCGCCGCCATTTTCAACGGTAGTATGGTTTTCATACAACATGGCTGTACTTTGCGATTCAGCTAGATAAGTGCCCCATGTACCAATTTGACCAATAATAGGGTTAGTAGTAAGAGGTGTCACTGCTGGTTGGTTTAATGTACTGATAATACCGCGGCTACCAGCACCTGCACCCAAGTTATCCGCAGCAGTCACTGCAAATTGCAAGTTGGCTGGGTTCACCAATCCAATAAATGTGCTCCATGCCGTGGCGTAATCGCCTGAGGTCAAATCCCATGAAAAGTTGGTACCCTGAGCATCAACATTGCTATCTGGAAATGCGGTACCAATAATACTGAAATCGCTGTAATTTTTACCTAAATCAAAAATAGCAGACACGTTGTTCACTCTGTCAAACACTGATAACGTCATAGAGCTATCACCGGTTTGTGGCATGGTCATCGCTGCTTGTGCTGGAACTGCGGCTGCCAAAACTAAAGCAGCTACTAATGTGTTAACTTGAAATTTCATCACTTTCTCCCAAAAATTGAAAACTTGAACTACCGAGCACATCGCTCACAGTGCTCTTATTCGCCTAAGGTCTTGCTTAGCGACCATGACAATGTAAATAACTAGCGTGACATGCTAAAAAGTTAATCTAGTCTTAGTGGACTAGTTAAAACCTAAGTCACATGACAATTACATGCGCTATTTGAGTATAGATTTGCTGTGTGATGTTAATGCAGTAGGCACTAGTCCGAATGGACTAGATAATGATAAATTATTGATTTTAATGAATTTAGTTGTGATTATGACTAGAAACGATGCCTAATTTAACAGCTTTCAACACCGCTTGACCGCGATTTTCCACATCTAATTTACGGATGATATTTTGTACATGATTTTTGATGGTCAAGGGGCTGACATCTAATATCAAAGAAATTTCCCAATTGGTTTTACCCATTTGTAACCATTGCAACACTTCTTGCTCACGTTTAGTGACTTTTTTGTGCATCTCGTTGACGTTATTAATATTGCCAGAGCGACTAGAGGCCACTCTAATAATGGCGCAATGCAAGTGCGGCATAATCAACTCTAACAAGTGAGCTGTCTGCACATTAATTTCACTGCTTAATCGGCCAAATACTACGATGGTGGATACTTTGGCGCGACTATCACCAAAACCATGCATGACAAAGGTTTTAAGTTCAGAAGTAAATAACTCAGCCTCACTGTAGTGCACCACAGAGTAGTGATTACACTCGGTGGCCGGCACTTTATGCGTAACAAACACGGGTAATGAGGATTTCAACCATGCGGCAGAGGCTGCTTTTAACAGGCCTTGGTTGTTGTTGATCATAGCGGTAAATTGGTCTTCACCAAAATAACGTGAAGAAGTGAAGTACTCAAAATCGTAAAAATGATTACCTGATGAACGCACACCAAAGATCATCACCTCGTGGCCAATCAGGTATTGCACCCCACGTTGTAGCCAGTTAAATAAGTGCGTTCGGTTAGACACCCGCAGCGACTCTTCTATGACCTCCATAAACACTAAGCGCTGCTCATCACTGAGATAAACATCGTCTTGTGTGTGGAGATTTACTTCATGAATAGTATTAATGATTGCACTCTTATGACAAATTATTAAGTTTTACAATTCTTAACAAGATTAATGACGATGGCATGAAGGATAGATGGCAGTTTGGTTACACTTTTGTAACATGATGACTAGTCAGCTGTCATCGTGAATTCACCGCGCATCATCCAAGCAGATTGGCTAATGTCTAAGGCAGTGTAACCACCGTATGCCATCACAGTAGCGACTCAGACAGGCACGTAGGCACTTCAAACTCAATCATTTAAAGTGCTTAGCGCAGGCCACCAATACTGGCTTAATGCCACTGTGTTTATGAAGGCGGTGCTGGCAATGCGTTTACAGGGACGTCATTCACCTCAGCTGCTGGCGTAGTCTCCGTTTGAATAGGGTCAGCTTGGCTAGAGTCCATTTGGTTAGGCTCTGTTTCGCTAGGCGTGGTGTCCTCATCATCGGCTGGGTCTTGTAACTGTTGCCGATTACGCATTTGCTCACGCATGCGCTCTAGAGTCGTTTGTGGAGCAGTTGGCACTGATACGGAGGGCAAGGTGACTTGCGGCTTGTCCGATATCACCGCCTCTGTGCCTGACCAATACTCTATCAGTGCGGCATCGGGCACTTGAATATTACCTAACACTCTAGGCGTAATCGCCAAGATAATTTCTGTTTTGCTTTTGCGATCTTCTTGATTGGAGAATAAGCGCCCTATTAACGGAATATCGCCTAAGCCTGGCAGTTTATTGGCATTTTTGCGCTCATCATCCAATATTAGCCCTGCCAGAATTTGTGTCTCGCCACTTTTTAAGCGTAATACTGTATTGGCATTGCGCGTGCCTATGGTGAACACGGTGGCGCCATTATTGGTGACTGTGCGCTCACCCAATGAGCTTACCTCTAGGCCAACTTTGATATTGACGTAATTATCTAGCGTCACCTTGGGCTCAACCTCTAACTTCAAACCCACATCAACATAAGTCACGCTCTCGGAAATACCCACATTGGCCGTCGAGGTGGTGGTAATAATCGGAACTTTATCGCCCACCAAAATCTTGGCTTTCTCATTGTTTTTCACCCGTATTCTTGGATTAGATAATAAGTTGGCATCCCCGCTGGTTTTTCTAAAGCGCAATGACGGATTAGGCGATACGCCTATGGTTTCAGAGGTCAGTTGTTTTAACGTGGCCAAGGTTAAGCCAGAGTCTGGACTAATCACAGACAATTGATTGGGGTAGACAATGCCTAATTCCTGTAAACGATTACGATTGACCTCTAACACTTCAATATCCAACATCACTTCGGGGTCGGCAATATCGTTGGCGCGTACTAATTTTTCTGCCACCCGCACCACCTCCGGCCGGTCACGCATCACCAGCATATTCAAACGCTCATCCACGTATATATCTTTTATTTTCAACACCATCTTGAGCATGTCTGATATTTGCTTTGCACCAGCATTGGTTAGATAAAAACTGCGCACCACCAGTTCTTTATAATCCTTTTGCTTTTGTGGAATGTTGGGGAACACCAACACACTATTTTCTGACAGTATTTTTTTCTGCAAGCCAGTACTGGCCAGCACCATATCGATGGCGTCCTCAATGCTCATCTTTTTAATAAAGACACTGGCCTTAGTGTCTGGTTTAATGTCTTTGTCTAACACAAAATTAATACCCGTCACACGCGATAACGCCTCAAATAGCACTTTGATGTTGGCATCGCGTAGCTCCAATGTCACTGGCTTATTGATAGCAGGTTGTAACGTTGGCGGCGCCAACTTGTTGGCATAGACGCGCGCATTTAACGTTTGCGCCAGCGCCAGCGCTTCTTTGTGTTGTGGGGCTTGCAACAGCACCTCTTTTACTAAACGGCTGGCCTCCGCTAGCTGTGATGCTTCAGCAAGTGCGCTGGCCTCGGCTAATGTTTTGGCTTGGGCCTCTTCCTTCACCAACGCCTCTTTACCAGCAATCGCCGCTGCATAATGGGGATCCAGCTTTAACACACGGTCATACAGCAATTGCGTTTCCACCCTTTTGCCTGCTGCTTTGGTTTGATTGGCTTGATCCATCAACTCAGTCACCACTGCTTCTTGCGTGGCATATAGCATCTGACGCTGTTGAGTATTCTCAGCATGTTTGTGAAATTGCGCCTCTACTTTAGCTAAGGTCGCTTCTGGCGTTGCCTCTTTAACTGGGCGCTCCCATGGCGCAAATGCGCAGCCCGCCAATAACGTCATCAGCATTAACAGCATCCAACTTGACCAATCCTGCATAGGCTTAATTACTACATCGTACAATTTCATGCGCTTCTTTTCCTTATTCGGTAGCCGCTGCCGGCGCAAACTCTGGTGGGACTGGTGCAATTTGCTTGGCGTTTTTAGCCAAGGTTTGGGGTAAATCCAGTGGCAGGTAAGTCAAGTACAAACGCTGACTATCCTCACGCTCTAAGCGCCATTGACTATCTAATACCTCACCCAATTTCACTGCGTAGGTTTTGTTATTGGCTATTAAAAAGTAATAGGTCACTTGTGCTGATTCTTCTAATTTACCCATATACGTGTAAGGTGCTGGTGGCGCCATAGGCGGCGGCGCTGGTTCAGGTTTGCTGGCAACTGTGGGCGCAATCACTTCCCATGTATGCTCTTTAAATACATCCACCACCGCTGCCGCGGGATAGTTACGTTGCGCTAGAACCGCCAGCTGTTGACTTGTATCAGCGGTAAGCAGACGCATATTGGTATCGGTAGCAACTGCTTGCCTATTGCGCCTTGCAACTGGCTGAGGCGCTTGCGCTTCTGATTGCGTTTCTAAAAGGCCATCCGCTTCGGTCTCATTCACATCGTCATTGGCCGAAGTCCAAACCGTAACTGCTAAGGTAGCCACCAACACTGGCCAAAGCCATGGGAGCGTAGACTTAGATTGATGTGGTCTCGGTAAAGTCATGAGCGACTGTCCCGCACAAATATCACGAACAACATGCGACTTTCTACTAGCGGGCTAAGTGTATTTTCTCGGCTAATCTCAATATCTTCTAATACCAATGCGGGCATCTCAGCATGCATGGTTTGCACAAACTGTCTTAACTGCGGATAGCGCCCTACCACCGGGTAAGCCAGTTCGTAACGGCTTAGCTGCTGTTGGCCTGCAGATGCAGCTTGTGTCGATTTTTTAAAACGGTAATCTCCACTGTTGATCACCAATTGCTGCGCTAATGCCAAGCGATTAATTTGAGTGAGCAGCGCTGGCAAATCAGTATTACGCGGAAACGATAGGTAAAACGCCTCTACATCAGTAACCGAGGCAGTAGCGATGGGTGTTATGAGCGGTTCAGACACGGTTTGATTTTTTTTCAGCGCAACCTCTGCATTGATGGCGTTTGTTTCTACTGTAAACGTGCGTACATTGCTTTGATACAGCAGCAAGCTGCCTATAAATAGCGCCAAACCCAGCCAACCGCAAAGCCCAAGTAGCTGGTGCAGTTGTCGCAACTGCCAAGTGACCATATGAAGGTTCAAGCGCTGCATCATGGCCATCGCCCAGTAATCGTAAAGCTGACCGGTTTAAACGGATCGGTAATTTCTACCTGATGTTTCTGCAAATACACCTCAGCTAGCCCACTATGGGCTTGTAATTGCGCCACATAATGCAGTGCTACTGGCAGATTTTTAGCTTGACCAGTGAGCGTCACTAAACGCGTCTTTTTATTAGGCGAAATGCCCAGTATTGCCACGTCCGGCAAATTGACTAACTCAATCGCGGCAAACAGCGCTTGCCACGGGGTATTCAACTCCGCTACCACTTTGGTCACTTCCACCATGTTTGTAGGTGCTACCTTATCTACTGCAATTGCTGGCGTATTCACTTTGCGGACTTGCGTCAAATCACTTAAGCGTTGTTGCGCCTCTAAATATTGTGCATGGGCTTGCGTGTAGCACTGCAGCACATACAGTGTGCTAGCCACACCTAGCAGCAAAATCATGCACCCTAGTAAGGTGAAACTGCTAGCCAAAGCGTTGCTGGGTGCAGAAAAGTCAATGGTAATGCGCTTGCTCATATCAACGCCTGCTTAGTCATATTAAAGCCTCAAGCATGGCAAATTCAGGATGGTCAAACGGTTCTTTAGACGTCATTCTCACAACCTTAAGTTGCAATTCGTCTAAAAAATGCAGGTCAATTAAACAATCAGCAGAGGCATATATCGTCACTTGCTCAATGGCGATTTCGCCGCGCAATTGTTCACGCACAATCATTTGTTTTGCCGCTGGCTGCCAATCGCCTACATACTTTTCACTACGGATGTCGTGTATCACTTTGTGATGACAAAGCAGTAACACCACGCGCTGTGGCTCTACCAATAAGATGCTCTGTGCGCCATGAGCTAGCTTAGGCAGCAGGCGATTAAACGCAGCGACTACATACGGTTGTAATTTCACTAACTTGAGATGATGCTTATGCATCAATTGTGTGAGCGCTTCATTCAGTGAAGCATCCATGGCACACGCCAAACTGGGTTGCTCTGGCGCATTATCGTCTACGCTGATTACCCATTGTGCTGCCAACACACCATATGTTTCTTTAAACACTGCGGTGGCAAAGGCCTGCTTCTCGCTGGTGCTCATGAATATGGGGGAAGCCGGTAGCACCATAAAACGCACGACATCACTGGCTAAACTAATAAATACTTTAGTATTAGCAGGCAAAGCGAGGCTTACTAATTGCTGGTCTAGCTGTGCCAGCAGCATCGCCCTATCAACTGCTTGGGCATCATATTTAAAGCTGGAGCTGAGTTTAAGCAAGCCTCTGCGGCCCAACATGGCAAAGTGTTGATTACCCAAAGACAACAGCAATTGATTACGCAACAAAGGTCACCCGGTTAATTTCTTGCAAAGTAGTCAGCCCTTCGGCTACAGTCGCCACCGCGGCTTCGCGTATGGTAATCATGCCACTGCGTCTGGCGGCTTCTTTGAGTTGGCGTATGGGCTCACGCGCTACAATCATTTCGCGCAGCTCGTCATTCAGCACCAATAGTTCTGCCACCGCTTTGCGGCCTTTGTAACCCGTGCCACGGCAATGGCCACAGCCTTTGCCCAACTTAAAGCGCATATGGCTGGCTTGCTCTGGAGTGATGGCGGATTCTTCTAACAATGCCTGATTGGGTGTGTAGTCTTCTGCACAATGCACACAAGTTTCGCGGATTAAGCGTTGCGCCATAATGCCATTGACGGCCGAGACAAAGTTGTAGGGGTCTACACCCATATGCATAAAGCGCCCAATCACATCTAACACGCTGTTGGCATGCACGGTGGTAAACACCAAATGGCCGGTGAGCGAGGCTTGTACTGCAATTTGCGCTGTTTCCGCATCGCGAATTTCGCCCACCATAATTTTGTCCGGGTCATGCCGTAAAATTGAGCGCAATCCTCTGGCAAAAGACAGGCCTTTTTTCTCATTGACGGGGATTTGTAATACGCCCGGCAATTGATATTCCACCGGGTCTTCGATGGTAATAATTTTGTCGTGACCCGTGTTCACTTCTAAAATCGCGGCATAGAGTGAGGTAGTTTTACCGCTACCAGTGGGGCCGGTCACTAACACCATGCCATATGGCTCGCTAGCTAGCCGCCTAAATTGGCTGATGATATTAGGATTAAACCCAAGAGATTTTAAACTGAGCCCTTGCGCTTCATCGGACAGTGATTTTTTATCTAACACCCTTAATACGGCATCTTCACCAAATACGCTGGGCATAATCGATACGCGGAAATCCACCTCGCGCCCCAGAATAATGACTTTAAAGCGACCGTCTTGTGGAATCCTGCGCTCAGCAATGTCCAGTTGCGCCATGACTTTAATGCGCGAAATGGCTTGGTCGGCATTGTCCTGCCCTTGCATGCCGCCAATATTCGACATCACCCCGTCAATCCGATACTTAATCATCAACCCTAAGCCGGTACACTCTAGGTGGATATCACTGGCTGCGGATTTTAAAGCATCGTATAAGGTAGAGTTAATCAATTTAACGGTGGCGTTACTTTCTTCGTTAATCGATTTAAGTGATAAATTGGCGACGATGCTATCGGCATCCACCGACACCGCATGCGTCTCCGCTTGCATGCCATCCATGGCGTGCATGGTTTCTTCATGTGAGGCCAAGTAAGCTGCAATGTCCAAACGGTGGGCCAATCGCCAAGTGACCGCTGGCTGTATGGTTTCCATCGCCCACTCTTGCAGGCTGTTGTTAAACGGATCGGCAAATACCAAAAGACAGCCGCCCTCTGCATCTGTAAACGCCAAACACTCTTTTTGCTGGGCTGTGGCAAATGCAACCACATTAAAATCCACCACCAAACCGTGCATTTCTTTCATGCTGATAGGTGAATACGATAGCGCCTGACCAAGTGACAAGGTGAAGCTTTCTTGATTACATGCCAGCAACTCCTCTAATACCTCAATCACGCGCCGCTGTTGATGCTGCGCTTGTTCTCTGGCTTGCTTCATCATGGCCGCATCTATGGTCAAGGGGCTGGCAGGGACTAAGCTTAGGGTGGCGGGAGGTAGTGGGCTATTCATAGGCGTATTTTCAAGGATGATATTGATGGAGGGGTTGTTAGGTGAAAACAATCAGGGGCATTACCAACTGTAAATGTCCTCGGCCTCTTTTAAGCCACCGGCTTGGCCATCTTTGCCTAATGAAGACAAATCATAATCGCCATGCTCACCTGGTGACTTGTAGACATAGGGTTTGTCCCAAGGGTCGTTGGGTACATCTTTTTTCAGGTAAGGGCCAGCCCACTTGGCTTGATTATTAGGATTTTTATTGAGTGCTGCCAAGCCTTGCTCGGTGCTTGGGTAGCTGCCCGTGTCAATACGGTATTGATCTAAGGCTTTACTCAAAGCATCGATTTGCGCACGGGCCGTTTTGGTTTCTGATTTACCAATTTGCTCAAAGTATTTAGGCCCTACATAGCCAGCCAATAAACCAATAATCACCATCACCACCAGCAGCTCTAATAAGGTAAAGCCACGTAACTTGCGCACAGAAACAAGATTGCGCGCTAACTTTAAAAACGGCATATTATTTGCACCCTATGGAATATAGGGCAAATTCTACCTAGTCATGATTTCACTGAAATTTCAAATTTATGACATCGCTGTCACAATTGCGGCTACAGCCTTGCGGCAGCGTAATTACTTGGGTAAATTACTTTCTCTCTGGCATCCGACCAAATCAAGTGACAAGTTTCATCATCTATATGGGTCATGCGGCCATGTTTATCCACGCAAAATTCACCACACACGATCATTTCTTCAAAACTGTAATCTTGTCCTACCCGCGTATAGTCAAATAACACGCTACGGATGACCTTACCACCACGTTGAATATGACAACCGTTGCTGATCCAGCTTGGGCCAATAATATGCGTACCTTTATCAATGCGCGTGCCTGAACCTATGTAGACCGGTCCTTCTATATGTGTGTTTTCCCAATCCACATGCACATTCAAGCCCACCCATACACCGGGTTTAATCTGTTTTCCGGGCATTTGCATCAACGGCACTTCGCCGCGCATCACTTGTTGCATCACCAACCAATAATCAGATACCAACCCTATGTCTATCCAATTAAACGGCAAGTTAATGGCGTAAAACGGTAGTTGCTTGTCGACCAACAATGGAAACAAATCTGCGCCGATATCAAACTCACTGCCAGACGGAATCAACTGCAAAGCCTCAGGCTCAAAAATATAAATGCCGGTGCTGGCAAGATTAGATTTAGCCTCTGTTAAGCTGGGTTTTTCTTGAAAGGAAGTAATTTTTCCATCATCATCTGTCACCACAATCCCATAACCTGACACTTTATCTGCTGGCACTTGCTTGGCCACTAAACTCACCAACGCACCTTTGCGTTGATGCTCAGCCACGGCAGCGGTAATGTCTAAATCAATAATGGCGTCGCCACATAACACAATGGTGGTTTCGTCAAAAAATCCACCAAAGTCTTGGATTTTGCGCATACCGCCAGCCGACCCTACTGGGCTAGGAATGATTTTGCCATTGCTAATATCGCCTTCAAACGAGTAGCCTATGTTTAAGCCAAAACGATGTCCATCTTCAAAATATTGTTGTATTTTTTCATGTAGATAGCTGACGTTAACCATCACTTCTTTAATGTCATGTTTTGCCAAATGTTCAATTAAATAAGCCATCACCGGCTTGCCCAAAATGGGGATCATGGGTTTAGGTAGTTCGTAGGTTAACGGCCGCACACGCGTGCCTTTGCCTGCAGCTAGTATCATGGCTTTCATGGTGAGGTGGACTTTCGGGTGGTAGGCTAATGAATGTGATATAGCCAATGATTGTGCGTCAGGTATATGAACATTTGATGACTAGTCGCTTGAAGTTATGCATTGACAAACTTACAGCGTAAAAATGAAAGGTGAGCAAGCTCACCTTTCATTTTACTGGGTACTGATTTAAATTGAATATCGCTAGTTAAGCTTACGATTTTCTACGTTTTGCATAAGCGCCTAACACGGTCAACCCTGCCAACAACATGCCATAGGTTTCTGGCTCGGGTACTGGCGTAATGGCTACGTTATTCAGCGATACCACCAAATCGTTGTAATCGCTATCACCGGCTGCAAACAAATCTTCAAAACCCAAAGTTAATGGCTGATTGCCATTAAACGCATAAGCGGCATGCACCAAACCATCCGGATTTAAGTTGCCAGCACCAGTGGAATAAGTAAAGCCCGTGTCATTCACAAATAAATTAAAGGTAAGCTCGGCACCTTCAGCAAAACTACCCAAAGAATATTGTGTACCAGCCACTGTTGTTTGGTTATTTAAGATGGCGCTGGGTGTGCCCACTAAAAATAAATCAGAAGAAAAACTTGCAGAGGCTGATAAAAAAGTCAGCACCACTTCGCCAGGCGTGGCCACGGTGAGGGTGTTACCGTTGAGAAAAAAGCCCGGTGTAGTGGGTTGCGGTTGTACTGGTTCGGCTGACAATGCTGCTGTAGAAACAGCCATCAGCGATAATCCCATGATTAAATGATAAGGTTTCACAATATGCTCCATAGTTAAAAGTAATATTCAAATTACATCATGTGCTTTCCACATGACATGGTGATTAAGCGATGCACAAAATTCTAGTCATTTAGGACTAGATGGGCTTAGCAACATGCCGAATTGACTCACGATCAGCCCTGCCTCACAGGCGCCATGTGCGGTACTGTTAGCTTAATGCGCTAAATCGCGTTGAGTAACTTTTGATAATGCTTGTAGGTGCTTTCGGCAATGCTGCGCCAGTTATATTGACTGGCCACCCAAGCACGCGTCACTAACTTTGCTTCATAAGTGTTTGGCTGCTGCATACACTCGGTAAGTTTTACTGATAATTGCTGCACGTCGCCCATAGCAAAGTAACTGTAATCCTTAAGCGCTAGCACTTTGTTGGCTGGTATATCACTGACCAGCACTTTTAAGCCGTAACTTAAGGCTTCTAATAATGAGATAGATAGACCTTCATGTGAAGAAGGCAATACAAATAGCCCAGCATGCGCATATAAGCTATTTAATACCTCACCTTTTTGAAATCCAGTCAATACAATATTTGGATTGTGCGCCACTTTACTTACTAACTGCTGTACGTAACCATCCGGGTGATCTGAGGAACCCACAATGGCTAACTTACAATTTGGGATATTGGCTAAATTAAAGGCATTAATTAAATCTAAATGCCGCTTCTCGGGTACTAATCGACTGACAATCAAAATATAACGATTTTTTTGTAGGCCAAATTGATTTAGCAACGTATCTGGGCAGTCTAAACTAGGAATCTCAACACCATTACAAATGATTTCTGCGTCCACAGCATGTTTGTGCGCCACTAAATCACGAATCACGTGTGAAATTACAATTCTGCCATGCGCAAAGCGCATACCCAACCACTCGCCCAACTTAAGCACACTGCGCGCCACCCTACCCCATTTCTGCCTGTCGTAATCTGGGCCATGGTGTGTGACTATCACTTTTAGACCCAGCAGCCTAGCCAAGGGTGTCATCAAGGCCGGGCCTATGGCTTGAATATGTAAGATATCTGGGCGCTTGATTGCCGCATACATCACACCCAAAAAGGTATGCATAATCACTTCTAACTTGTTAGATTTAGGTGACCAAATGCGGGTAAGTGCTACACCACGCCAACTATTGGCATGCGCATGAGGTTGATAAGGTGTACGTACCACCACCTCTACTTGACAACCATAGCTTACTAATAAAGGTGCAAGATGTTCTACATGACTTTCAATACCACCTTGTACATTGGGAAAGCCTCTTAAACCAATAAACATCACATGCAGCAGTTTACTTGCTTTGCTAGGCGCTACCGACCATGCATCGTAGTAACGCTGATGTTTGGTTGCGTGGGCATCTACAATAAAGGGCATCACGCCAAAGGGGCTGTCAGCAGCATGACGGTAAGAGGAAAAATCGTTAATATTAAGCGAGGAGCCGACCCACTCAGGGGTAATGGTCAGGAAGTCCTGCTTAAAAGCTTGCCAACTAAAGTAGCTGGTTATGTGCTCAGCGCCCAATAACATAGGCGTACAGAATCTTTTGTATACTGTTTTAGCCCATGTAAAGATTCTTTGCAACACCATCACCCCTCACTTAACATATCCATACTATTTCGTGGACAGTGATAGCATGAGGGATTTAGATAACAGAGGTATGACTAGGCTTACAGAAAATCTAGTCTTTTCGGACTATGCTGCAATCTAGGTGAGTAGACTTAGCAGATTAGACGTTTATCAGTTGCCTTAATTAAGGTACTTAGGCGTTGATTAAAATAATAGTGATTCAAAAAGTTGGTTAATAAAGGACTTGGTTTATATAGGGTTTTAATAAAATTTTTAAATTGGGATCTAGTCCTCTTCTAAACCCCAGCAGTCTAATGTTTAATCTGCAATAGCCAAACATTAATTAGGGATAAATTTGGGGAATATCGGATAGTTCAATCGAATAAACTCAGCCAACACCTGATCTGCTTGTGCTTCAGATTTATATACTTTGGTCGTAAATCTGACGATAGCACCATCTGTCCTGTTCAATTTAATGGCGTCATAGAGCAAGGCAAATTTCATCGGAAATTCATTCGACAAATCGCGGCCACGTTGGTGAAACCAGTAGTAAATCAGTTGCTTGTTCTCACCTTTTGAAATCACCATACGCGTTACTTCAAAAGACTTGCCACCTTCTAACTCAATACGATGCAACTGGGTATCTGAAATCTCCCAACCACCACCTGGAATACAGGCTTTGGGTGAGTGCGGCACAAAGCCAGAGCGTTGCGAGTCTGTATAGCCAAGGTAGACATCGACATTGGTATTGGCACGACTAAAATTGGCCAAGAAATAATCTTTCAATTTGAGAATTTCATTCTCACCGTTTTGAAATTCATATGTGCGTCCCTTCCATTCACCAATATTGAGTGGGTAAGCGGCAAATGTTTCACGCTCAGGGATAATTTCTTGTCTATGATGAATAGAGATAGTAGATACTGTGGTTACCAAAATAATAGCCAAAGCGATATAAATAGGTAACTTATTAACATGCGCTACTCTAGCTACAGCAGCTTGCTGTTTTGATTCCAGATAATCAAATGAATCTGACAGCGAGGTTTTTGAACCAATCAAACGGTTGAGCAGCTTTACCTCTAATAAAAGTAAGGCTATGCAAATCATAAACACTACCCAACCCTCAAAGTAATGCATAAAGCCTTCTGCCGCTTCAATACCAGAATAATTAACAAAAATCGCAACCATGGCGATTCTAAAGCTATTCATGACTACGCTAATTGGAACAGTAGACACAAACAGTACAAATCTTGCCCAAAATGGCGCTTTGTACATATAAGCCATGAGTAAGCCTATGGTCATGAGAGGATACATGTAATTTAAACCACTACACGCTTCAACCACCTGTAACTTGTAAATACCTAAATCAATAATATTGCCTTCTTGATACACAGATAAACCAAGTAAGCGACTAATATCCACACCAAGATTGGATGACACTAATTGCATTTTGCCTGACAGCATCACATCTAGCATGTAAGGGAGTGGCACTACCAATAAGATTAATAAGAATGGGATGACGATTTTTTTGATTTGCTGACCTAGCATGGTCCAGGCAAAGCCAAAACATAAAAACACCAATGAATATTGCACAATAGTCCAGATCGCGCTGAGTTCTCCCACCATTAATGTCAGGCCTGATAGCAATGTAATCACCACACCAAACCATGCATGGGTGTTAGATGCGTTTAATTCGTTACGTTTGATCCAGACAAAATAAATGGCTACTAAAAACACCAATGGCGAATGGCTGTAACGTTCTTCTCCCCAACGAGCATACATTTCAAGGACAGCCTCATTGAACACAAGTAGCAGCGTTAAGACCACTAAAGTATAGAGAGCTAATCTCCACGCGGAGGTTAATTTTTTGTTTAATTGGATCATATTTTCTTCTTAATTGCTGTTTTATAGTGTTCGATAACGGCTAGTAGTTTACTGTCCCACATGAAATGTTGTTTAACTCTGTTAATTGCTGACAAACCTACCTGATAGCGCAGCTGCGGGCTAGCAGACAGTAAATCTATTATTCTGGCGAATTCTGAAACCATATAATGTCTAGACTCTGGTTTAATCAAATAGCCACTTTCTGGTGTTATATAGTCTGCTGGACCGCCCCAATCTGTAGCAATAACCGGCAAACCTCGTGACATCGCTTCAAGCACAACAGCACCGCCGCACTCTCTCACACTAGGCAACACAAATATATCTGCAGCATCGTAATATTGATTGACTTTAGCATGCGGCACCATCCCCAAAAAGGTAACGCGTGAGTTACGCTGTTTCTGAGCATATTGCTCTAAGTACGTGCGCTCAGCACCGTCACCAACTATCATCAAATTAACCTGAGCTTGGGTTTGTGACACAGCATCAATCACAATATCGACTGCTTTCCAATCCACAAGCCGTCCTACGAATAAAACGTTAATGTTATCGGTTTTATGAGAAGCAGCTGGTTGGTCTTTGGTTGTGAAAACCCCATTCTCCACTAACTCTAGCACCTCACCCAGTTTAAACCTAGGTAAACTATTTTTGGTTCTTTGATTTGCCACAAGTAACAATTTTGCAAACAACTTACCGGGGATTAATAAGTTATAAATTGACGAAATCCACCTAACCAATTGATAGACTAACTTCTCCAAACGACCAGACATATGATTAAACGCAACTGGAAAAGTCATGCCACCATTCATGGGGCCAATCACTACAGGCACCCCTAAGGCAAACATGGCCGAAGGCTGTGTTGCAGACACTGGCGCAGGCTCGTGTACCACATGGATATTTTTTTCTTTAACCACGCTTCTGGCCACTTTCCACTGATACATCTGCGTAATCAAATGTATCAAAAAACCTATGACTATCACATAGACTCTTTCAGGCAAAAATGTAAAATGCTTGCTCAGAAATTTATGCATCCAAGTGTCTGGCAGATAATAGATACGACTTTGATCTATGTCATTAAGTTGCTCAATGTTCGCTCTAGTGCGTTCATGGGTAATCAAATATACCTGATGATGCGTTTTAGAAAGCAGTCTAAAATAGTTCAAAGGTAGCATCGCCTCGCCACCAAATACGTTTGAGGCGTGTTCGCAAACAATTAATATATTGATGGGTTGCATTAATACGTCAATCCAGACACGTGTACATGAGTCAAATTAATTTCCTAGTACACCAAAATCAGAGCGGTCTTTAATGACTTCTCGTATCAAACCTACATCAATTTTGTCCGCACCAGTAGAAAAGCCATAGACCAATGCAGTATCGCATAAAATATTGATACTTCTGGGGATACCCTTAGTGGCCGCTGCAATTTGCTTGATAGAGACAGGCGTAAATAACGGTGTATCTCGGCCGGCAATGAGTAAGCGGTGATTAATGTATTTCTCAATTTCAAAGTCTTCCAACGGTGGAATAAAGAAATCTACCGATACACGTTGAAAGAACTGTTGCAATTCCGGCTTTCTCAGTAAGTCTCTTAACTGGGGCTGTCCCACCAGAATAATTTGTAGCAGTTGGTCTTTATCCGCATTGATATTGGATAGCATACGTAAGGACTCTAAAGCATCAGCCGTCAGATTTTGCGCCTCATCCACAATCAGCACCACCTTTTTACCTTCAGCGTAGCTTTTGATTAAAAACTGCTGAAACGCATCAAACAAGGCTATATTAGATTTGCCTTCGTAAGGTTGACCAAACGCCAACATAATCCAGCCTAGCAGGTCATCAATGTGTTTATGCGTGTTGTAGACGATACCGACTTGCAATTGGTCACTCAAGTTATTGAGTAAATGTCTGACTAATGTGGTTTTACCGCAACCTATGTCGCCGCAGATCACAGAGAAGCCGGCACGGTTTTGAATACCGTACTCCAACATGGCATAGGCCATGCTGTGCCTGAGGCTAAAAAACAAAAACTCTGGGTCTGGTTGGATAGAAAACGGTTTTTCTTTCAAACCATAAAAATCTTCATACATGTCAATGCCCTATTTCCTGATTAGCTTAGACCAATGGTCTAGATATATAAACGCCTGCAAACTTACATCGTTTTCAATAGCTCGTTAATTTCCGCGCTGTAGGCAAAGGCTTGATTATTCGACAATTTTAAAGCGGTCTCTAACGATTCTTTGGCTTGCACTTTGTTATTCATGGCCAAATACACTTTACCTAAGTGGTAATGAAATACAGCGTAATTAGGCAACTTCTCTAAGGCACGCTTAATTTCTAATACAGCCTCGTCATATTTACCGACGCGGTAGCTAATCCAACCTAAGGTATCGGCAAACTGCGGCACGCTAGACTCTTTCAGCTTAGCCGCCATGGTATAAGCCTGCTGCATTTTAGCTTCATCTTTTACATAATCCGCCACGATGCTCACATAATTGTTAATCACCACCAATGAATTAGGTTGTGTTTTCAACAGCGTTTCGTAGGTGGCTAATGCCTCAGTGTAGGCTTTATTTGCTTGATGTATCTCCGCCAAAATCATACTCAAATCAAAGCTATTAGGAATTTGCACCAAGCCTTTTTCTATGACAGCTTTTGCCATATCCACTTTACCGGCTCTCAGGTAGGCAGTAGCAGACTGTTGGTAAGCAATCGGATTTTTCGGCTCAGCCGCAATGATGCTGTCAAATGTTTCGTGCATTTTTACAGCATTTCCACTGGCACCATAGGTTTGCGCTAGCAGCAACTTCATCTCGTAATTATTTGGATTTTTGTTGACCAAACTTGTTAGGAAACTCTCTGCCGCAGCAAAGTTTTTCTTCACAATATGTGTTTTAACCATAGCAAGGACGGCTTGCATGTCGTTAGGCATTTTTTCGTGTGCTTTTTGCAACGCCGCAATACTGGCCGCATAGTTATCTTGACGCATAAAAATAGCCGCTTCTATCAACTCCGATAAGTTAGAGTTAGAAGCATTTTTAATTTGATTAGCAATGGCTTTAGCTCCCTCAATATCGCCTTTTGCCAACTTAACGTGGACTAGCAATTTAGTGGCTTGAATATTGTTTGGGCTGCCCTTGAGTATGGTTTCTAACAATTTCTCAGCTTGTTCGTTTTCGTTTTTCCTGATTAAAGTCTGTGCATATGGCACTCCATAAGCAGGTGAATACTTGCTCACCTCCATGGCTTTAGTATAGCTTTCTTCTGATAAGCCGCTAGATCCCGTCATCTCATAAGCTTTAGCAATCAAAAACAGCGCTTGTGCTGAATTGGGCTGCTCTCTAATCACGGTACGTAAATCTAAAATGGCAGACTCAAACTGCGTCTCATCCATGGCAAAACTGGCTTTCATCAATAATGCATCAACGTTATTACTATCCGTAGCCAGCACTTCTGCCACTAGATTTTGTGCGTCTGCTTTTTTATTCTTGCTCAGTAATTTAGTCGCCACTTTTACTTTGGCTTTTAACGCTTCTGGTTTGTCGCCCGCCGTCTCGATAATTTTGCGTAACTGTGCTTCAGAAGCTGCCGTATCGCCTTGCATTTCATATAAGTCGGCCAGTTTAAACCCTAATTCATAATCCTCTGGATTCTGTTTAACCATGCCCTCTAAAGCAGCGCGGCCAGCTTGCGGACCTTGGGTTTGAATTAAAAACTGTACTAAGTTAAGTTTAGGCTTCAGCGCAGTTGGGTTATGTTCAACCAACCATTTGAGTTGCGCCTCTGCTTCATTTTTTTTGCCTTGTTTA
>DASWSZ010000068.1:0-3531 GCA_036402395.1 Methylophilus sp. | reverse complement strand
CTTTGGAGAAATATTATGTGGACAACACCAGCAGCTACAGAAATGCGTTTTGGCTTTGAAGTAACAATGTACGTTATGAACAAATAATTAATCATTGATGATTAATCAAAAGCCTAGTCATTAATTTGACTAGGCTTTTTTCTTCCAAGCGCGTGATGAGCGATTAGCCATGCGCTAGTCAAATTACCCATACCTGCATACAGCTGACTAAACTAGTCAGTCAACATAGCTGTTCCGTCAATCAAAGCCCTCATCCGCCACACTACAAACATGCTGTAGACCACAATAAGTAATGCCTAGCGCATCAGGCAAGCCTTTTGATGCTGCATTGGTGCGCCCGGCGGGAGTCGAACCCACGACCCTTGGCTTCGGAAACCAATACTCTATCCAGCTGAGCTACGGGCGCAAGCTGGTAATTATAACAAATTCACCTACTATGCATTGCCAATCTTTTACGCGAGCAAAGTTAAATGTATAATAAGTGTTCAATTTGATAACAATTAGGAATGTGCGCAATGGGGAAAAAAGAAGAGGGTTATTCAGGTTCTAGTTTTTGGCAGCTGATGTTGGCAATCCCAGGGTCTATCATTGGGTTCACATTGCTCATTTCTTTGCTGGCCTATTTGTTTGGTAGTGGTCAATCAACGCCAGCACCTGCGCTAGCTGCGGCACCCGTTGTTGATGCGGCTGCAGCCAAAGTAGAAGAAGCCATTAAACCAGTGGCAGATGTTGTAGTGGCAGAAGCAGCCACTGAAAAAGTAGCCAAAACAGGTGAAGAGGTGGTTAAAGGGGTATGCGCCATGTGCCACCAAGCCGGATTAATGGCAGCGCCTATGCTAGGTGATAAAGCGCAATGGGAGCCACGTATTGCACAAGGCTACGCAACTTTGGTTAAACACGCCATTGAAGGCATACGCAGTATGCCAGCACGTGGTGGTAATCCTGACTTAAGCGATGCTGAAATTGCTAGCGCGGTTGCAGTGATGGCCAACGGCGCCGGTGCAAATTTTGATCCAGCGACATTGACGCAATAAGAGTCGATCAGTCACCTGTTAGTTAAAAGGGTGACTTATCATGGCATGCCACTGGTGTGGTGCGCCTATATGACAAAGCCGCTTAGTCATTTAGCGGCTTTTTTATTCGCTTTTTATCATGAAGGGTTGTATGGCCACCTACGCAATTGGGGATATTCAAGGTTGTTACCATACACTTCAAGCGTTGCTACAACGATTGGCGTTTGACGCCGAGCAAGATCAGCTATGGTTGGTGGGCGATATCATTAACCGTGGTTCGGGCTCGTTAGCCATGTTGCGCTGGTGTTATCAGCACAAAGACAGTGTCAAGATGGTGTTAGGTAATCACGATTTGCATGCCATCGCGGTAGCGCATGGTGCGCAGTCTGCGCACCGCAGTGATACCTTGCAAGCCTTGTTTGCGGCGGAAGATAGCCAGCCACTCTTAAATTGGTTAAGAATGCAGCCGCTTATTTGGGCAGAGCACGGATATGTCATGGTGCATGCAGGGCTGCATCCACATTGGACTTTAAATGAAGCGCTTAGCTTAGCGGGTGAAGTGGCGGCTGTACTGCGTGGGGATGACTATATAGCGTATTTGCAGCACATGTATGGCAATACGCCGACCCTATGGCAGCCTGCGCTTGAAGGTTACGCACGCTTACGCATGATCACCAATGTATGCACACGCATGCGTGTATGCAGCGCTAGTGGCGAGCTAGATTACACGTTTAAAGGCGAGCTTAAAGACTTGCCAGATGGCCTGATGCCTTGGTTTGCAGTGCCAGAACGAAGCTCGCAAGGTATGACTATTATTTGCGGCCATTGGTCAGCGCTGGGTTTGTATCAACAAAATAATGTATACGCCCTTGATACTGGCTGCTTGTGGGGGCGTCAGCTGACGGCACTATGCCTAGAAACCAAACAGATTACGCAAGTGAATTTAGATCCGCGCGATCAACCTCGCTAATTGATCAACTTAGTCGCCAAATACACTAAGTGTAGAAAGAAATTGAGTCATCCGTTTAGTTGAATAAATTGACAAACCTAATCACTAGCTGGCAGCAATAGCTGGTGTTGTTGAACAATCATACTATGCGCTAATTGTGTGATGGATTGCCTAGTATGCTGGGCGCTGGCAATGGGTGTTAAAAAATGCAGTTCTACCACCGGATGTTTGATACTAAAAATATTGAGCATAGAGGTAATCATGCTGGTGTCACCGGCATAGGCCATGGTCAGATTCGGTTGTTTGTCTAGCTTGGGATAGTAAATGGCAATCGGCCACACGGTGGCTTGCGCAGTAATGGCGGCTTGTACGATGCTGCTTTTAAAAGGCAGCACATGGGTGCCTTCGGAAGTCGTGCCTTCAGGAAAAAAACAGACATTTTCATCTTGCTTTAATGCTTCGGCGGTCATATGCACAATGCGCGCTGCGTCTTTGCGTAGCGTGCGGTTAATAAACAAGGTGCCGGATTTTTTCACCAAATAACCAAAGATAGGCCATTCTTTAATCTCCATTTTGGCAATAAAGCGCACAGGGATAATGCTATTAATGGCGTGTATATCGGCCCATGAAATATGATTGGCGACAAACATGGTGCGTTGCGTCGTGTCTTCAGGTAGCTGGCCGTAAGTGCGCACTTGAATATTAAAACACCTTAGCAAATGTTTGCACCACCAACGAATTAAGCGCGGTCCAGCATGGTTGTTGAGGATAGGTAATACTAACGCGGCCAGCAGCACACCCAGCAGGGTATGCAGCATGACGCGAAAAATGCGGAATTGTTTGGTGAGGAAAGGGGTGCGCTGCAAGTTATTTTAAGAAATGGGAAGCATATCTTTTGTTCATCCTAGAGATCGGTAACATTACCAGCATATCGGCGGTATTGAAATAGGCATCCCACGCTGGCTCACTACAAATATAGGCGCCTAAGCGTAAATAGCCTTTCACCAAGGGCGGGCAAGCCACCTGGATATCTTGTTTAAGTGCGGCAATTGGCAACGGATTATGCGGGAACACGCGGTATTCAGCAGGTGACATATAGTCATCTTTAAGGCGATTAAATAATGAAGCTGCCGCATGCCCGCCGTCATGCATAGGCACACTGGCGCAACCTATCATGTATTCGTAATGATGAATTTGCATGTACTTGGCTAAACCAGCCCATAACATAGTAATGGTGCCGCCACTGCGGTAATCTTTATGCACACAAGCGCGGCCTACTTCTACTGTGCGGTCAAATAAATGTGAAATGCGGCTTAAATCAAACTCACCGGCAGAATAATAACCGCCCGCCGCCAAGGCTTGATGCGGATTTAAAATGCGGTAAGTGCCGATAACCTGGTGTGTGCTGCTTTCGCGCACCAATAAGTGATCGCAAAAAGCATCAAAACCATCCACATCTAAACCGCCAGTACCGCTCACCTGCGCACCCATTTCTTCGGCAAATACTTTATAACGCAAGCGTTGTGCTTCTTCAATTTCGGCCTGTGTTCTGGCAATCGATAAATATAA
>DASWSZ010000067.1:0-22656 GCA_036402395.1 Methylophilus sp. | reverse complement strand
AATGAATGGTCTTGGTGTGACGATCGTGTCTACATCCAAGGGTGTGATGACAGATCGTAAAGCACAAGCAGCCGGTATCGGTGGCGAAGTGTTGTGCGTAGTGGCTTAAGGAGAAGCAAATGTCTCGTGTTGCTAAGAATCCGGTCGCTATTCCTGCCAAAGTGGAAGTGGTATTGAATCCATCTAACATTGCAGTGAGTGGTCCACTAGGTAAATTAAGTCATCCTTTAACCGATGCAATTGTGTTGAACCGTGAAGGCGAAACCATCACTGTGAAAGCAGCTAATGACAGTCAGCATTCACGTGCGATGTCAGGCACTATGCGCGCTTTGATTGCCAATATGGTGCAAGGTGTGTCAGCTGGTTTTACACGCAAATTGACGTTGGTAGGTGTTGGTTATAAAGCCAATGCCCAAGGTCAAATGCTTAACTTAGAATTAGGTTATTCACATCCAATCAATCACAAAATGCCTGAAGGTGTAACGGTACAAACGCCTACGCCAACAGAAGTGATTTTGACGGGTGCGGATAAACAAGTGATTGGTCAAGTGGCTGCTCAAATTCGCTCATACAGAGCGCCAGAGCCTTATAAAGGCAAGGGTGTACGTTACTCTGATGAAGTGGTTGCAATCAAAGAAACCAAGAAAAAATAGTTAGACCGAAAAAATAATTAGGACTTAATACAATGAACAACGTCAATAACCGCTTGCGCCGTGCACGTAAAACCCGTGCCAAAATTGCCGAGTTAAAAGTTACACGTTTGAGTGTGCACCGTACTAATACGCACATTTACGCGCAAATTATTGCTGAATCAGGTGATAAAGTAATTGTGAGTGCCTCAACTGTAGAAGCTGATGTGCGTAAACAAGTGAAAAACGGTGGCAACATTGAAGCTGCTGCTGCAATTGGCAAGCTAATTGCCGAAAAAGCGAAAAAAGCCGGTGTAACTACAGTTGCTTTTGATCGCTCTGGCTACAAATACCACGGTCGTATCAAAGCGTTAGCAGATGCTGCGCGCGAAAACGGCCTGACATTTTAATAAGCGAGACAGATAATGGCTAGAGAAATTGAACAACAGCAGCAAACCGATGGTTTGCGTGAAAAAATGATTACTGTAAATCGTGTCAGCAAAACGGTTAAAGGTGGTCGTATCATGAGTTTCGCAGCGTTAACTGTAGTAGGTGACGGTGACGGTGCGGTAGGCATGGGTAAAGGTAAAGCTCGTGAAGTGCCAGTTGCAGTACAAAAGGCCATGGATGAAGCGCGTCGCGGTATGTTGAAAATCAACTTAACCAACGGTACGTTACATCACGCAGTGACTGGTGTACATGGTGCGGCTAAAGTATTCATTCAACCAGCCTCTGAAGGTACTGGCATTATTGCTGGTGGCGCAATGCGTGCGATTTTTGAAGTGATGGGTGTGACTAACGTGGTCGCTAAGTGTATTGGTTCTACTAATCCTTACAACCTAGTACGTGCCACATTGAACGGTTTAGAGTCAATGAACACGCCTGCAGAAATCGCTGCTAAACGCGGTAAGTCTGTAGAAGAAATTAGAGGTTAATGATGGCTAAAGCTAAAAAAGAAGCGGTAACTGAAACAGCTAAGATCAAAGTCACTTTGGTTAGAAGTTTGATTGGTCGTATTGAATCGCACAAAGCCACTGTAAAAGGTTTGGGTTTGCGTCGTATGCACCACACTGTTGAAGTGATTGATACACCTGCCACACGCGGTATGATTAATACTGTGAACTATCTCTTAAAGGTAGAAGCATAATGCAATTAAATACGATTAAGCCTGCTGAAGGCGCAAAAAAAGAACGTCGTCGCGTTGGTCGCGGTATCGGCTCTGGTTTAGGTAAAACTGCTGGTCGTGGTCACAAAGGTCAAAAATCACGTACTGGCGGCTTCCATAAAGTCGGTTTTGAAGGCGGTCAAATGCCTTTACAACGTCGTTTACCAAAACGTGGCTTTAAATCCATGACTAAAGCCAATACTGCGCGTATTCGTACCAGCGAATTATTGGAATTAGATGCAGATGTTGTGGACATGTTGGCATTGAAAGCCGCTAAATTAGTGTCTGGTAATGTCAAGGCAGTTAAAGTGTATCTTTCAGGTGAATTGACCAAAAAAGTACAAGTGCAAGGTTTATTGCTGACTGCTGGTGCACGTGCTGCGATTGAAGCGGCTGGCGGCAAAGTCATCGAAGCGTAATTGAAGAGAATCTAGCTTTGGCACAAGACGGTATTTTAGGTACGATGAGTAAAATGGGTGAACTGAAAAGTCGCCTGTGGTTTGTGTTAGGTGCATTGGTTGTCTATCGCTTAGGTGCGCATATTCCTGTGCCTGGTATTGATCCAACTGTGCTAAAGCAGTTATTTGATTCACAAAAAGACGGTATTTTGGGCATGTTTAACATGTTCTCTGGTGGTGCTCTGTCTAGATTCACTGTGTTTGCATTAGGGATTATGCCGTACATTTCTGCCTCTATTATTATGCAGTTATTAACGGTCGTATCGCCTAAGCTTGAGCAGTTGAAAAAAGAAGGCGAAGCCGGACGTCGCATGATTACCAAGTACACGCGCTACGGCACTGTGGCTTTGGCGACATTTCAAGCTTTAGGCATTGCCATTGCATTAGAAGGTCAGGCTGGTTTGGTATTAGATCCTGGCATGGCTTTTAGATTGACTGCGGTAGTGACACTGGTATGCGGCACTATGTTTTTGATGTGGTTGGGCGAACAAATTACCGAGCGTGGCATTGGTAATGGTATTTCTATTATCATTTTCGCCGGTATTGTTGCGGGTTTGCCAAGTGCGGTCGGTAGTACGTTAGAGTTGGCTAAGACAGGCGCGTTCTCAATACCATTGGTGATATTCTTGTTTGTGGCTATATTATTAGTGACAGCCTTAGTGGTGTTTGTAGAGCGTGGTCAACGTAAGATTACTGTGAACTACGCCAAGCGTCAGGTGGGTAATAAAGTGTTTGGTGGTCAAACTACACACTTGCCTTTGAAGTTGAATATGGCAGGTGTGATCCCGCCGATTTTTGCTTCTAGCATTATTTTGTTTCCAGCCACATTGGCTGGCTGGTTTGGCAGCAGTGAAAGCATGTACTGGTTGAAAGATATCAGCAGCAAGCTTGCACCCGGCCAACCCATTTATATTTTGTTATTTGCTGCAGCGATTATTTTCTTTTGCTTCTTTTACACGGCATTAGTGTTTAACCCAAAAGAAACGGCAGATAACCTGAAGAAAAGCGGTGCTTTTGTCCCTGGTATTCGTCCTGGTGATCAAACCGCTAAGTACATAGACAAGATTATGGGCAGATTGACATTAATCGGTGCGTTTTATATCACCTTAGTCTGTTTGTTACCTGAGTTTTTGATTTTGAAATTTAATACCCCATTTTATTTTGGTGGTACCTCACTACTGATTATCGTAGTGGTCACGATGGATTTTATGACACAAGTCCAATCCCATTTGATGTCACATCAATATGAAGGGTTGCTTAAAAAAGCTAATTTTAAAGGTGGCGCAGGAGCGCGCTAGCTGGGAATATGGCGAAAGAAGATCGTATAGAAATGCAAGGTGAGATTCTAGAGAATCTACCGAATGCGACTTTTAAAGTAAAGCTGGAAAATGGTCATACAGTATTAGGTTATATTTCTGGAAAAATGCGTATGCACTACATACGTATCTTGCCAGGAGATAAGGTGACAGTTGAAATGACACCTTATGACTTAACAAGAGCGCGGATTACATTCCGCGTGAAGTAACTCAACAGATTTGGTAGCTTAGAGGTAAATTATGAGAGTTCGTGCATCAGTAAAGACATTATGCCGTAACTGTAAAGTTGTACGCCGCCGTGGTGTTGTACGTGTTATTTGTACAGATCCACGTCACAAACAACGTCAAGGTTAATGGATACAACAGTTTTATTTTGAGTGTGATAAATCAAGATAAGCTGTTAAAATTCAAGGCTTTTTTATTTGATCGCTAGACATTGCGATTCGTTTTGGAGTTAGAGTATGGCGCGTATTGCTGGGGTTAATATCCCAAATAACAAACACACTGAAATTGCATTGACTGCGATTTTTGGTATTGGTAGAACTACAGCACAAAAGATTTGTGTTGCTGCGGGCGTTTTAGCCACTACTAAGGTAAAAGATCTGAACGACGCTGATGTTGAAAAGCTGCGTGATGAAGTAGCCAAAGTTAAAGTCGAGGGTGATTTACGTCGTGAAGTATCGATGAATATCAAACGCTTGATGGATTTGGGCTGCTATCGTGGTGTTCGCCACCGTCGCGGTCTGCCTGTGCGTGGTCAGCGTACTAAAACCAATGCGCGTACGCGTAAAGGTCCAGTAAAAGCGATCAAGCAATCTAAATAGCAGTGACTCATATTTATTTAAGTAAGATTAATAGGTAAGGACAGTACAACATGGCAAAAGCTAATGTACGCGTAAGAAAAAAAGTTAAAAAGAATATTGCTGAAGGTATTGCCCACGTGCATGCCTCTTTCAACAATACCATTATTACTATCACTGATCGTCAAGGTAACGCCCTTTCATGGGCAACTTCAGGCGGTCAAGGCTTTAAAGGCTCACGTAAAAGTACGCCATTTGCTGCGCAGGTCGCGGCAGAAGTTGCAGGTAAATCTGCACAAGAGTCAGGTGTTAAAAACTTAGAAGTGCGTATTAAAGGTCCAGGCCCAGGCCGTGAATCTGCTGTACGTGCATTAAATGCAGCTGGTTTTAAAATCACTAGCATTACAGATGTGACGCCCGTACCACACAACGGTTGCCGTCCACCGAAAAAACGCAGAATTTAGACTTTAATATTGAAAAATCTTTAGTCGCGTAAAAGCTTATAAAGATTACTGGAGAACTATCTTGGCTAGAAATTTAGACCCTAAATGCCGTCAGTGCCGCCGTGAAGGTGAGAAACTGTTCCTTAAAGCCGAAAAATGCTTTACGGATAAATGTGCGATTGAAAAACGTAACTTCCCACCTGGCCAACATGGTCAACGTCGTAACTCACGTTTATCAGACTACGGTGTCCAATTACGTGAAAAGCAAAAAGTACGTCGTATTTATGGCGTATTAGAAGCCCAATTCCGTAGTTACTACGCTGAAGCTGATCGCAAAAAAGGCATTACAGGCGAGAACTTATTGCAGTTGCTAGAGTGTCGTTTAGATAACGTAGCCTACCGCATGGGCTTAGGTGGTTCACGTACAGAAGCACGTCAAATCGTGCGTCATAACAGTATTTTAGTCAACGGCAAACGTGTGAATATTCCTTCATACCAAGTGAAAGCCGGTGATGTAGTGTCAGTTGCTGAAGCATCTAAACAGCAATTGCGTATTAAAGCAGCTTTAGAAGCGGCTGAGCAACGTGGTTTCCCTGAGTGGTTAGAAGTGGACGTTAAAGCACTAAGTGGTAAGTTTAAAGCTAAACCACAACGCGATGAATTACCTGCAACCATCAATGAGTCATTGGTAGTTGAGTTGTATTCTAAGTAATTTAGACGTGGTAGAGCTTAAGTTTATTACTCTTAAACCCAGTTACTTCAAGGAAATTTATGCAAAATAGTCCAACAGAATATTTGAAACCACGTGTAGTGGATGTAGAAGTGATTACACCGTTACGTGCTCGCGTTACGCTTGAGCCTATGGAGCGTGGTTTTGGATATACATTAGGCAATGCTTTACGCCGCGTATTGTTGTCATCCATTCCTGGCTTTGCCATTACTGAAGTAAAAATTGATGGCGTAGTTCATGAGTATTCTACAATTGACGGCGTACAAGAAGATGTAGTGGACATTCTTTTAAATTTAAAAGGTGTTGCACTTAAACTCAATACTAAATCAGAAACGATTCTGGTATTAAATAAGTCAGGTGAAGGTGTAGTAACAGCTGCTGACTTTGAAACAGGTCATGATGCTGAAATTGTTAACCCTAACCACGTCATTGCGCACCTTACCAAAGGTGGCAAGCTGAATTTAGAAGTTAAAGTTGAAATGGGTCGTGGTTATCAACCAGTGCCAGCACGTCAGAAAGCCAACCAAGAAGACCGCATTTTGGGTTTTATTATGGTCGATGCTTCTTTCAGTCCAATCAACAAGGTAAGTTATCATGTTGAGAGTGCACGTGTAGAACAACGCACTGACTTGGACAAATTGGTGATGGACGTTGAAACCAACGGCATCATTGAGCCTGAGCAAGCGATTCGTGATGCTGCGCGTATTCTGATTGGTCAATTGTCTGTGTTCGCTAACTTAGAAGGCGCACCAAGCGAAGTAGAAGAGAAATCTGCACCGCAAGTGGATCCTATCTTGTTACGTCCAGTCGATGATTTAGAGTTAACTGTACGTTCAGCTAATTGCCTAAAAGCGGAAAATATTTTCTACATTGGTGATTTGATTCAACGTACAGAAAATGAGTTATTAAAAGCGCCTAATTTAGGCCGTAAATCGCTCAATGAAATTAAAGATGTGTTAGCTTCTAAAGGCTTAACACTGGGTATGAAGCTGGAAAACTGGCCACCTGTTGGCTTAGAAAAAGCCTAATCACCCTATTATTTGCAGTTATAAAGTTTAAGGAAATTACTATGCGTCACGGTAATAGCAATCGTAAGTTAAATCGTACTAGCAGCCATCGCGCGGCTATGTTCCGTAATATGACCGCGTCATTGTTACGTCACGAAATCATTAAAACCACTTTGCCAAAGGCAAAAGAGTTGCGTAAATATGCGGAGCCTTTGATTACTTTAGGTAAAACTGCGACTTTGGCTAACCGTCGTTTAGCATTTAGCCGTTTGCGTGACCGTGATATCGTGGGTAAATTATTTGGTGAATTAGGCCCACGTTATAACACCCGTAATGGTGGTTACCTACGTATCTTAAAATGTGGTTTCCGTAATGGCGACAACGCACCGATGGCTTTGGTTGAGTTGGTTGATCGTCCAGATACCACTACAGAAGCGGTTGTTGCTGAGTAATTGCTTACTTAAGCAGTAGTCAATAAAAAAGCCAGCCTACGCTGGCTTTTTTGTTTTATAGCGTTCCATTAGGCCGAACAAACTGTTGAACATCATGCATCGTGAATGGCCAGTTGAGTTCTGCCAGTGTGTCAGTGCGCTGCAGCACTGGAATGCGGATGCCGTACTTTGCAACAAGCAGGTCACTGTCTGCGATGTCTATGGTTACTAAGTCCAGCTGCAGGGTGCCTAGCAGCGCACTTGCTTGGTCGCACAAGTGACAAGCGGAGGTTGTATACAAATTGAGTGTCATCACGCTTAATGCCCATTTCAAAGCGATTATTTTAAGTGAAATCACCGATTTAGATTAAATATAAATCATAATAACGCTATAAACTAGAACGCACTTGCTAGGAATCAGATGTCAGAATTTCACGAGGTTAAAGAAAGCTTAAGCGAAAGTTTGCAGCAGGTCATTTCACTGTTGGAAAAGCACAAGCTCGTCGAAAGTCTGGTGCATAAGCAAGACATGCCTAAGCAAGAGCTGGTAGAAGGGCTGGTGCATAAGCAAAATTTGCGTGTGCTACAGCATAGGTTAGACCTACTACACCCAGCAGACGTGGCTTATATCTTAGAAGCGCTGCCGCTGGATGACCGCCTAAAGGTTTGGGATTTAGTCAAAGCGGAACGAGACGGCGAGATCCTACTGGAAGTGTCTGATGCTGTAAGGCAAACGCTGATTGCCGACATGGACTCTGATGAGTTGCTTGCAGCGGCAGAGCAATTAGATACTGACGAACTGGCTGACTTGGCACCTGATTTACCAAAAGACGTGCTGCAAGACTTGATGTTCAGTCTGGACGCACAAAATCGCGAACGCTTACAATCCGCACTGTCTTATCCTGAGGATGCCGTAGGTGCGTTGATGGATTTCGACATTGTCACTATCCGTGAGGACATTACCTTAGAGGTTGCGCTACGTTACTTGCGTAGATTAGGCACCTTACCTGACCATACTGATAAATTGTTTGTGGTGGATAGGCAAGATATTTTACTAGGCGTGTTACCGCTTAAACGAATGGTGGTGAGCGAATTAGACGCCAATGTGCACGATATTATGGCGGAAGACGCGGTGGTGTTTCATCCTGAGGATGTGGCGGATGAGGCGGCCAAAGCGTTTGAGCGTTATGACTTGGTTACGGCGCCGGTGGTGGATAGCAATAACAAGCTGGTGGGGCGCATTACCGTTGATGCGGTGATGGACTATATCCGTGACGAGGCGGAGTCAGACAAGTTGTCTATGGCGGGTCTGCGCGAAGAAGAGGACTTCTTCTCCTCTATTTGGAAATCCGTACAAAACCGTTGGGCTTGGTTAGCCATTAATTTAATCACTGCGCTCATTGCTTCGCGCGTCATCGGTTTATTTGAAGGCTCAATAGAGAAGATAGTCGCCTTGGCCGCCTTAATGCCAATTGTGGCGGGTATAGGCGGTAACTCAGGTAATCAAACGACCACCATGATCGTACGTGGCTTAGCACTCGGACAAATCGCTTCCCATAATATGAATTCGCTGATTAAGAAAGAGTTGGGTGTAGCGCTACTCAATGGCTTAATTTGGGGCGGCGTGTTGGGCCTAATCGCTTATTTAATTTATGGTAATTATCAGCTCGGCTTGGTCATGATGTCGGCGATGACACTCAACTTATTACTGGCCGCGATTATGGGCGTGATGATTCCGCTGATTATGAATAAATCTGGTCGCGATCCTGCTGTAGGTTCTAGTGTGCTGATTACCGCCATGACAGACAGCGGCGGCTTTATGATATTCCTCGGTCTAGCCACGATATTTTTAATGTAATCATGTTGAACAATACTGTATGAATCCTGAAATTGATTTGATTTGGCAAGAAATTTTAGCTGACATCTCTACGCCTGCCGCGCTTTGGCAACTACTCATTATTGCGGTGGCTTTATTATTGGCTTGGGCCGTCAATGGCATTTTGCGCGCTTACGTGCATGATCAATTGCCAGAGAATCTTAAGCCGATGTTGGGCGCGATTAACCGTGTGTTGTTTCCCATTAGTGCCTTTATCTTTGTCGCTATTGCCCGGTTTGTGTTTGATGGCTGGATCCATGTTGGCGTATTGAGGTTAGGCAGCCGGCTGTTATTGGCCATGGCAGCGATTAGGCTGATTGTCTATGCGCTGCGTTATATTTTCTCGCCTAGCGGTTGGCTCAAAACTTTAGAGCACATCATCGCTTGGTTAATTTGGGTGGCGCTGGCTTTACATTTAACTGGTTTTTTAACGCAAATTATCCAAGTCTTAGAGGATGTCCAATTTAGTATTGGCAAAAATTCGGTTAATTTATTAATCATACTGCAGGGCATGCTTACCGTGGTGATTACCATATTCGTCGCCCTATGGTTAAGTCGCATGCTAGAAAACAGATTAATGAATACCGACCATGTCAGCATGAATATGCGCGTGGTCATGGTTAAGCTAGTACGCATTATTTTTATTTTCTTGGCTGTGCTGATTGCTTTGTCCGCCGTTGGGTTGGACATTACTTTACTCTCGGTATTTGGTGGTGCTTTGGGTGTGGGTTTGGGCTTTGGTTTGCAGAAGATAGCCAGCAATTACGTTAGCGGCTTTATTATTTTGCTCGATAAATCAATGAGCATAGGCGATGTGATGACGGTAGAGACGCATTACGGCGTGGTCAAAGACATGCGCTCGCGTTATACCACGTTGCGCAAGTTAGATGGCACTGAAGTGATTATTCCTAATGAAATGATGATTACCCAAGTGGTCATTAATCACACGTCTGCCCAGCATAAAGCGCGCGTACAAATGCCGGTACAAATCTCTTACGAAAGTGATTTAGACTTGGCGATGAAGGTGCTAAAAGACGTTGCAACTGAACACGCACGCACACTGAAGGATGACAATATTTTTGTGCTGATTAAAGGCTTTGGTGAGAGCGGCATCGACATGACCTTAAACTTCTGGATTGCTGATCCTGAAGAGGGCTCAGCCATTCTGCAAACTGAGTTGTATCACCGCATATGGACATTATTTAAACAGCATAAGATTGTGATTCCCTACCCACAACGGGAAATCCGTATGTTGCATCCAATTGGTAGTGATGCTGAGGCGACCATCAATCCAACAGCGCCAGCTACTATATCGCCAGTAGAGAATGTAGTACCTGCTAAAGAGCAAACGAGTGGCGCTGAAGTACCAGCCGATGTTCCGGTAGAACCCATCGTCGAAATGGTGCCAGCCAACGGCGTGAAAGCGAATTAAGGCTTAGTCTAATGTGGTGTTAGGCCAAATATAGTTGATGAAATTTTGCCCAATAAAAAAGCCCGTAACAACGGGCTTTTTAACAACTAAATCGGATTAAATTATTTTAATTTAGTTTCTTTGTACATGACGTGCTTGCGTACCACTGGATCAAATTTTTTGATTTCCATTTTTTCTGGCATGGTACGTTTGTTTTTAGTGGTGGTATAAAAATGACCTGTACCAGCACTAGACTCTAATTTGATTTTTTCACGCATAATATTCTCCTTGGTAGACTAATCGTCTAACTGCTTAGATTTTTTCGCCAGCAGCGCGTAATTTTGCTAATACCGCGTCAATACCGTTTTTATCGATAGTGCGCAATGCAGCATTGGTAATACGCATACTTACCCAGCGGTTTTCGCTTTCTACCCAGAATTTACGGTTTTGTAAATTTGGTAAAAAACGACGTTTTGTTTTGTTTTGTGCGTGAGAAACATTGTTGCCCACCATTGGCTTTTTGCCAGTAACCATACATACGCGTGCCATAATTAACCCTTTAAACAAGGCATTACGCCTTAAATGCTTAGCTTTTTTAGAAAGACCGCAATTATAGTACGAAAACTAAATATTATTCAAGCTAAATGTCTAGTTTTATTCAATATTGTTGCGCGTGAGGTTTGCTTATTTATTTAGTGTTTACCTGTGCTACCAAAGCCGCCTTCGCCGCGGTCACTGGTGGTAAATTCATCGACGATATGAAAATCGGCTTGCACCACAGGCACAATCACAAGCTGCGCAATGCGCTCCATCGGATTCAACATAAACGGCTCTTTGCTACGGTTCCAGCATGAGACTAGCAATTGCCCTTGATAGTCAGAATCAATTAAACCAACCAAATTGCCCAGCACAATGCCGTGCTTATGACCTAACCCCGAGCGCGGTAATATCAAGGCGGCGTAATAAGTATTATCAATATGAATGGCCATACCGGTTGGAATCATCATGGTTTCGCCTGGCTGTAAGCTTAGTGTATGCTCAATGCAGGCGCGCAAATCTAAGCCAGCCGAGCCAGGCGTGGCGTAACTGGGCATCATATGGTGCAGACGGTTATCAAGAATTTTTAAATCAACGGTAATAGACATGTGATCTGCTTTGCTAAGTTTAAAATCAATGCGATATTAAACACTAAATAATACTGAAAATCACTAGGCATCAAAAAGGCCTGTAAACATGTACTGGCCGTTCGGTAAAGGTGTTGAAAGGATAAAAGCCAGATTGCCGGGTCACTGACGTTCCTCGTAATGACGCATTGACTGTCACTGCGAGCGCTTAGCGCGTGGCAGTCTAGTTAAATTTTGGTCAAATTAATTTTTTCAACATTTGAACTGAACGGGTTGCACACATGTACTAGCCTTTTTTCTGACAGAGGTTGTTAAAACTCGCTTAATTAAAATATATAAGCAGCACTCAGGCCCAACAAATAGTTTCTATCTGCACCCGGCTCAAAGTAGCGTTGATTGCCATAATCGTTGACCCTCACTGAGCCTATATATTCTTTATCAAACATATTTTCTACCCGTATGTATTCTTTAAAGTTCCACTGCGCTATGTTTTGCTCAAAGCCAGCGCGTAGGTTAAATACAGTGTAAGACGGTGCAGTGTCATTGTTCAGGTCATTGACATAGACTTTACTGTTATGGCGACCTTCTAATGCTGCGTAGAAGCCAATTGGCGCATGTTTCCAAGCAATTTCGCCATAAATCTGGCTATTGTAAGTGCCTGGAATACGATTGCCTGACAAGATGGTGCCATTGGCGCCAGTAAAGTCAGAATCAAATTTTGCATTGAGCAACGTGTATGAAAAGTAAGTAGAAATATTGTGGTCAAAATTTGAGTCAATCGACAACTCTATGCCTTTACGCACGGTTTTATTGGCATTGGCAAATATACTGCGATTAGCCGCATCGGTAGCACTGGCCACAATCTCGTCCTGCGTTTTAACCAAAAACAGCGTGAGATTGGCCTGTGTATTGTCAGTTAAAAAGGCTTTAGTACCAACTTCAAAGTTTTCACTGGTACTTGGTTTTAAGCTTAAGTTAGGCGTAGCCCCACTGGTGGCTGCGTTATAAGCGGCTTCAATAAAGGTGGGTGTTTCAAAGCCTTTGCCATAATTGGCATACACATTGACTGCTGGCGTGATTTTCCATGTAGCGCCTATGACCGGATTGGTTTTTTCGTAAGATACAGAGCCGCTGTTATCACCAAAGCCAGCAAAATTGTCGTTCACTTTCAAATTCACCTTGGTTCTTCTTAAACCAGCATGAATATCCACTGTTTCGGTGACTGCAAGTTTGCCTTGAATATAACGGTCATAATTGGTGGAAATGTTTTCTTCATCGCGATTCAACACGCTAGCTGGCGCACCGGCTAGCTGGGTATTAATGTCCAGCCTGTTATCCGATGACTTGCCATAATTGACGCCCACACTGAGGTCATACTTTTTACCTGCGATTTCGCCGTGATTATCCCAGCGTAAATCTGTGCCGTAAAACTCTCTAGAAATGGTACTGGTTCTGGCATTGGTGCCAGAGGCGTTAAATGGCAAAATCTGCGCATTTTTACGCGTGCCAACATAAGGCACAAAAGATAAGCTATTGTTTTCATTCAATCTATGTTCAAAGTTAAAGCCCACTTGTGTGTGCGATCTACTTACTTTGGTATTGGCGTTGGTGGCTGCAGGCACGGCTGACTCCGGGTCGCTAAACGCTACAGAACGGGTTAAACCCAGCGGGTCTTGCGCATCTTGCTCAAACCAATTAATCAGGGTGGTAATGTTAGTGTCTTCAGACACTTTAAATTTAAACTTGGCCGTAGCCTGCTGTTTGTCGCTGGCGCTGTGGTCGCGGTAGCCATCGCTCTCAAAGTTAGACGCATTGAGTAAATATTCAACGCCATCGACGGCACCCGCTGCATTTAAGACTTGACGCTTGGTGTCGTAACTGCCAAACATTGCGGTTGCGCCCACTTCAGGCGTTTTAGGTGCATTTTCGGTAAATAGCTGAATCACGCCGCCAGACGAGTTGCCATACAAGGCAGAAAACGGGCCGCGCATCACTTCTATACTTCTAATCGCCGATAAATCCACGACACCGGGTTGGCCTTGGCCGTCTGGCATGGTCAGTGGTATGCCATCGACATAGACACGCACACCGCGCACGCCAAAGCTAGAACGAGAGCCAAAGCCGCGGCTAGAAATTTGTGGGTCTTGGGCTTGTTGCGTGCGGTTTTGTGCAGTAATACCGGGCACGCGTATCAAGCTTTCGGACAACGTCATTTGCAATTGGCCAGCTTGTATATCCTCTTGGTTGACCACATCAATGGCGATGGGTAAATCGAAGCTATTTTGTTCGGTACGCGTGCCAGTGACAACGATAGGCGCTAGCTGTATGGTTTGTTCTGTCGTTTCTTCAGCGTAAACGGCCAGTGGTAGGCTGCATGCCACAGCAACTGCAACATGTAGGGGATTTAATTTAAAGGTGTGCGGAAACATGAGTGATGAAAGGTTAAAGATGGAAAGTGCGATTCTACGTGAGTTTACCCATGCTCACCTCAGCATTTTCATGAATTAACCTTATATTAAACAGGGTTATAAAATATTAAATGGCTGATTTATAGAGTGTGCAATTGGTTTACAGTAGCTTAGCGAGATGATGCAAAATCTGCTCGGCAACATCACGCTTGCTAGCACGCGCCAATGGATAAATGCCAGTGTCATCTATCAGCGTGACTTGATTGTCGTCACTGCCCATAGCCAAGTTTGCGTCATTGGCCACAATTAGCGCTAACTTTTTAGCAATACGTTTTTGACTGGCGTACGCCATCACGTGTTCACTTTCTGCCGCAAATCCTACACACAATGGCGGATTTGGCAGGCTGGCAACATCTGCCAAAATATCCTTATTTTTCCTGATTACTAGTGTAAGTGTGTCTTCACTTTTTTTGATTTTTTGCGTTGCTGTATGCATAGGGCTGTAGTCAGCCACGGCGGCCACGCCTATAAACACGTCTTGATTGGCCACATGTTGCATCACTGTTTGGTACATAGCGTCTGCGCTAGTGGCATACAGCGTTTTAACATTGTGCGGCGGCGTTAACGTGCTGGCACCGCTAATCAATGTGACCTCTGCGCCCATGTCCGCGGCCACTTGCGCCAGCGCATAGCCCATTTTGCCTGAGCTTAAATTGGTGATGGCTCGCACCGGGTCTAGCATTTCTAATGTAGCGCCCGCGGTCATCATCACTTTTTTTCCTTGCAGGAGTTTGGGCGTAAAGTGCGCCAATACCGCGGCTAATAACAGGTCTGGCTCTAGCATGCGACCCAGCCCCACTTCACCACATGCTTGCTCGCCAGCCTCTGGCCCAAGTAAGGTCACGCCATCGTCTTTAAGTTGCACAATATTGCGCTGCGTGGCGGGGTGCTCCCACATTTGCTTGTTCATGGCGGGCGCCACTAATAATGGGCAATCGCGCGCCAAACATAAGGTAGACAGTAAATCATCTGCACGACCATGCACTAGCTTGGCGATAAAATCTGCACTGGCCGGTGCGATTAATATGGCGTCGGCTTCTCGACTCAACTCAATATGTGGCATGCCGTTGGCAATGCTGTTATCCCACATACTCACAAACACTGGCTTGCCAGACAGTGCTTGCATGGTCACGGGGGTGATAAATTGGCAGGCCGCCTCAGTCATCACCACTTGTACATGTATATTTTGCTTAATCAATAAGCGCACCAGCTCTGCGGCTTTGTAAGCCGCAATGCCACCGGTAATGCCAAGGACTATGCTACGTGCTTGTGGAGTAGTGGGTGTGTTTATCATGCGCAGATTTTATATGAAACATGCGGCAATTGCGATGTATTGTGCTTTTCCATGTTTTGGTGATTGGTTTACTGCTAATATTCTACAAAAACAACCTTTTGAAATGTACGAGTACCGCCTTATGTGGAAACGCCTACGCATCTTTATTTTGCTCGTCATTTTAGCCACCGTGGTGCAGCAAAGTATGCATGAAGATGCCGCACTTGATTGGAAGCGAAACTTTTATGTTGCGCTCTATCCAGTCAATGCAGACCAAAGCGCAGAAGTGGGCGCTTACATTAAAACTTTATCTGCGGATGATTTTGAACTTGTTGCTGAATATTTTGCAACGCAAGCGCAACATTATCAGTTGGGTTTACGCCGCCCTGTAGAAATCAAGTTAGGCGCAGAAGTGAAACGCGTGCCACCGCCACCACCAGAAAAAGGCAACTTTCTTAATGTCATGTTGTGGAGTTTGCAGTTTAGGTATTTTGCGTGGGTAAATAGCCCAAAATTAAGCATTAAGCCAGATATTCGTTTATACCTGCTGTACCACGACCCGAAAAAATACAACTCATTAACGCATTCCACTGCCCTAAACAAAGGCCGTATTGGCAGGGTGAATTTATTTGCCGACCACCGCGATGACAACACCAATTTGGTGGTGCTGGCGCATGAGTTATTGCACACGGTGAAGGCCACGGATAAATATGACGTGGCCACCAATTTGCCGATATACCCTGATGGCTATGCAGTACCTTACCTACAGCCGCGTTACCCGCAACCCTTGGCGGAGTTGATGGGTGGACGCGTGCCGATTAGCGAACATGAAGCCAAGATACCGGCCAGCTTGCAACGCACCATGATAGGCATTAAAACAGCGCGTGAAATAGGCTGGATTAAGTAACCAACAGCAAGGCAGCGTTTAAGTATAAGTGCACAATGAGCATTTGCAGAGATTAAAAGGTAAGTGAGGACACACTAATGGCAATTACGGATTGGCCTGAGGGCGAGCGCCCACGAGAGAAGTTGCTGGCTAACGGCGTTGCTTCGTTGTCGGATGCCGAATTGTTGGCGATATTTTTGCGCGTAGGGGTGACTGGTAAAAGTGCGGTCGATTTAGCGCGTGATTTGCTGCAACAATTTGGTAGCTTAAACGGCATATTTTCTGCTAGCGTGGCCGAGATTAACCAAGTGCATGGCATGGGTGACAGCAAATATTGTCAGCTACAAGCCATTTTTGAAATGAGCCGACGCGCATTGGGCGAGCAGTTGAAAGCACGCGATGTATTAAGCTCTCCGCAGCAAGTGCGCGATTATCTCACCTTAAAACTGGGCGCGCTGGAGCGCGAAGTATTTATGGTGTTGTTTGTCGATGCGCAAAATCGCGTCATTGCCACAGAGACATTATTTGAAGGCACTTTGATGCAAACCAGCGTGTATCCGCGTGAAGTGGTTAAGCGCGCCTTACATCACAACGCGGCGGCAGTGATATTTGCCCATAATCATCCGTTTGGTATTGCTGAGGCGAGCCAAGCCGATGAGCAATTGACGCAAGCGCTTAAAGCGGCGCTGGCATTGGTGGATGTGCGCGTGCTGGATCACTTTATTGTGGCGGGTAATGCCTCGTTATCGTTTGTTGAACGCCGCCTGCTTTAGGGAAAACACTATGCAATTAGAAACGTGGGAACTGTTAAGTTATATCGTCACCGTGTTTGGCTTACCGTTAGCCATTACCTCGTTTATGTTTGAGCAACGCAAAGAGCGTGAAAACGAAGAGGAGGAGGTCTACCAAATGTTGTCCGACGCCTATACCGATTTTCTTAAATTGGTCATGAGTAATCCGGACTTAAAATTGCGCTCGCAAACCAACATTCACCAGCTGAATGAAGAACAACAAGAACGCAAACATGTGTTATTTGAGATTTTGATTTCATTATTTGAACGCGCCTATCTATTGGCTTACGAGCCTAAAATGCTAGGCAAGCAATTACGCCGCTGGTACTCGTGGGATGACTATATGCGTGAATGGTGCGAGCGCGAAGATTTTCGTGAATTACTGCCTAGATTATTGCAAGGTGAAGACCCAGATTTTGCCAGCTATATTACTAAGATAGCGCTAGAAAAAGGTAAGCTGGGGTAGTTTGATATTGGGGTCACATTAAGTAATTAGCTTTAGCCCGACATGTTTTAGTGAGGGGTTAAGGATAATATTAACTGCTCTTTGCATCTGTTTTTTTTCTTTTTTTAAATAATAAATTAATAGTTAAATTGAGCGTTCCAAATACGAATATGACTAAAATGGGAAAAGTAGCGAGTAACAAAAAAATACCTTGCCCCACCATTTCGGTCCCCTCAAGATTTTTACTCTCAGTAAGAGAAAGCCAAGTTGCAACGGTTCCCGGCAAATAATAAGCTATACCAAAAAATATATTTGCTATTACGTTTACTTTTTTGCTGAAAAACTTAAGCAATAAAACGCCAAGAAAAATATAACCTAAATTTATTAATAAATTCGCCAAGAAATACCCCTAACTAGCTTTAGCCCACTTTAAGCGCACTATGCGCTTTCACCAAGCGCCTTAACTCTGGCATGCAAGAGCCGCAATTGGTGCCGCATTTCAGTTTGTTTTGCAGGGTTTGCAAGTCAGCGCCGGCTTCGCAAGTTTCAATAATTTCGTTTTCAGACACATCAAAACAGCTACACACCACTTTGCCGCGACTTTTTTGACCACTCGGTGGCGCACTTAAAGGGGCTAGCGCCCAGCGTCTAAGTTCATCGGTAAACACGCCTTGTAGCATCACTTGTTTTAGCCAATCGGCGGCCAGTGTTTCGCCCACCAGCCTCACGCCTGTGACTTGACCATGCTCAACCAAAATACGCTTGCTGACGCCACGTTTGGCGTCCTCATAATTGAGCATGGGCGCGTCTGCCACCATGCCTAACATTTGGTCTAGCTGCGCAATCAGTACACTATCTGGCGCTGTCTTGTGTGAGGCACGTAACACCACCATGCCATCGCCACGCCCAAACAAACCACACGTGGCGTAATCAAACTGTTTAAGCAGCGTGCGGATATCAGCCAGCAAGTTTAAATGGTGGCAAGTACGCATCACCGTCATTTGCCACGGCAATTCCAGCTTTTCAATTTTTACCGCGGTATGTTTAAGCTCAGGTTGTTTAGAGGTTTTATCAAAAGTGGGCGGCATCAGTGCGTTCACACCCAAGCCATTCATGGTTTGGCTGCCCCAATGCATAGGGATAAACGATTCCGCTGCTTTCACTTCATCTGACTGCTGCACGCGTATATTTAAACTGCCGCGTTTATTGCTGAGTTTGACTATGTCGCCAGTTTTTAAAAGCCTATGCGTCATGTCATCTTTATTCATAGAGATGGCCGGCTCTTCCACATGGTTATACAACTGCGCAATGGTGCCGGTGCGGCTCATCCCATGCCATTGGTCGCGCAATCTGCCTGTGAGTAAATGCAGCGGGTGGCGCGCATCGGTTTTGTCAGCCGTACCTTTGTATACGGCATGGTGAAATTGCGCTTTGCCGTTGGGTTTTTGAAATACGCCATCGGCATATAAACGCGCTTGGCCTTGGCTTTCGCCAGTTTTAAACGGCCATTGTTGTGGGCCTTGTGTTTCTAATATTTGATAGCTTAAACCGGTAATATCTAAGTCGCGACCACGGGTGGTTTCGCGGTGTTCATTAAAAATACTTTCGGTATTGGCGTAGTTAAACAACGCTTGGCTAGCCCCAAGTTTTTTCTCTAAGCGTTGCGCAAAATCCACCACAATCGCCCAATCGTTTCGCGCTTCACCGGCAATCGGCGCAGCAGGCAACACGCGGGTAATGCGGCGCTCAGAATTGGTCACCGTGCCTTCTTTTTCGCCCCACGTACTGGCCGGCAAAATCACATCAGCGTATTGGTTGCTTTCCGTATTGTTAAACGCATCTTGCAACACCACCAGTTCGGCGGTGTTGAGCGCTTCTAATACGTTATTTAAATCCGGCATAGAGTGCGCAGGGTTGGTGCACGCTATCCAGATGGCTTTAATTTCGCCTTTTTTAACGGCGTCAAACATCTCAATTGCTGTTTTACCTGGCGTGGCTGGTACATCAGCTATGCCCCATAGTTTGGCGACTTCTGCTCTATGTTCTGGGTTGGCTAAATCACGGTGTGCTGACAGCAAATTGGCCATGCCGCCTACTTCGCGTCCGCCCATGGCATTGGGCTGACCGGTGAGCGAGAATGGGCCAGCGCCGGGTTTACCAATTTGACCAGTGGCGAGATGCAGATTAATCAGCGCAGCATTTTTATCGGTGCCGTGCATGGATTGATTTAAGCCCATGCAATACATAGAGAGCGTAGGGCCAGCGCCAAACCATTTGGCGGCTTGGATAATGTCTTTTTCGCGGATACCGCAAATGTCGGACACCATTTTGGGTGTGTATTCACGCACCGTTTCTTTGAGTTCGTCAAAGCCCACGGTGTGCTCGCGGATGTAGGCCATGTCCAGCAAGCCTTCCCACAACATCACATGCAGCAAGCCATTAAACAGGGCGACATCGGTGCCCGGCAGAATCGCCAAATGCAAATCGGCAAATTGCGCGGTATCGGTTCGGCGCGGATCCACCACAATCACTTTCATGTTGGGGTTTTTCGCTTTGGCGTCTTCAATGCGGCGAAAGGTAATGGGGTGGGCATACGCCGTATTAGAGCCAGCAATGAATAAACATTGCGCGTGGTCGATGTCTTCATAACACGCTGGAGGTGAATCTGCGCCCAATGTTGCTTTGTAGCCAGTGACGGCTGAGCTCATGCATAAACGTGAATTGGTATCCACATTATTAGTGCCAATGAGGCCTTTGGCCAGCTTATTAAAGACGTAATAATCTTCAGTGAGTAATTGACCCGAAATATAAAAGGCCACTGAATCTGGGCCATGCTGTTGGATGGTGTCGGCAAATTTGTCCACCACATGATTGAGCGCTGACTCCCAATCGGTACGCACTCTTGGCTGGTCGCGCGCTGTGCGCATTTCTGGGTAAAGCGCGCGCGCATCTAGCTTAGCAGTGAGGTGCAGCGTAGAACCTTTGGTACACAAGCGACCAAAGTTAGCGGGGTGATCTGGGTCGCCTTTAACGTCTACGATTTTGTCGTTTTCCGTTTTAATAATGACGCCACAGCCTACACCGCAATAGCAACAGGTAGATTTCGTTTCTTTAATCATTTTACTTTTTACCAGACATACACATTTTTACCACAGAGACACAGAGGCACTGAGCACATCTTAAAAACAGCATTTGCTAATAGATGACCATAAAAACATACACTTTTTGTCACCCCAAGCTTGATATTCTCTGTGTCTTTGTGCCTCTGTGGTGAATGCCTTTTATTCATCACCATTAAACGTCTAAAAACACCATACCATCTTCTATCTTGACTTGATAGCAAGCGGTTTCGCCGACATCGGGCTCTTCTGCTTTGCCATCCACCAAGCTGATTTTCCAACTATGCAGAGGACAAGCTACTTTATCGCCATAAATAATGCCTTGCGATAGGGGGCCGCCCTTATGCGGGCAGCTATTGTTCAGCGCAAATACACGGTCATCTTCGGTACGAAATATCCCAATTTCAGCTTTATCGGTGCGTACTACGCGTGAGCCTAGTACAGGGATTTCATTTAACGGGCATACTTTTGTCCAACTCATCACAACTCCAGATTCAAGATTATTTAAGAAATAACCAGTAGATAGATTAGTAAAAAATTTAAAATGATTGAAAAAATCGCCAGCCATTGCCACTTCAATAATCTGGCGCGCGCAATCAAAGGCGTGCGTTGTACGGCTATCGGTTTTAGCTCACCTATTTCCAGCGCATGTAACATTTCATCCGACGTTTCAAAGCGTTTGTCAGAATCTCTGGCCACCGCCTTCAATATAATATTTTCCAGCCATGCCGGAATATCTGGACGGTAACGCGTTGGCCGAACCGGCTCACCAAAGCGTGGCGTTTGAAACGGTTCAATTTCACCATACGGATATTTGCGCGTCAGCAAATAATACAAAGTGACACCAGCGGCATAAATGTCGGTGCTGATGTCTGCCGTATTGGCTTCAAACAGTTCTGGTGCCATATAACTGGGCGTGCCAGGGTTTTCCATGGTTTCCGGCATCGCCACCGTGGTATTCAAGGCTACGCCTAAATCTAAAATACGCAAACGCTGATCGGAGCCAATATGAATATTGGCCGGCTTAATGTCACGATGAATAATATTGAGCCTGTGCAGCATACTTAAACCGCGCAATAAATCCGCGCCCACTTTGGCCACGCCGCTAATGGTAAAGTGATGGCCATTGTCGATACGTTGTTGCAAGGTGGCGCCTTCATGCCACGTCATCACATAATATAAGTGCTTGCGCTGGTCAAAGCTCAGCGGCAAAATTTGCGGCACGCATTGCGATACCACGCGTTTGGCCAGCCACTCTTCATTCATCAGCGCCTGACAACTGTCCACATCGTCGGCCAGCACCGGCTGTAGCGTTTTTAATACAAATAACTGTTTGCTGGCGTTGCGCACTTTATACAGCACGGTGGCGCGCGAGTCATGCAAAATGTCCAGCACTTCAAAGCCATCCAATACCTCGCCCACTTTAAGCTTGGGCGGTACGGCTAAATTTTGCGCGTCCGACAATACATCGTGCAAACCGTCCGTGCCGATGGCATCAATGCGTACGACCAAAGCGGTGGCATTGTCCTGACCGCCTTGCTCCAGCGCCGTTTTGGTCAGGTGATTACTCATCAGTTGCGGGTTGTCATACAACATCATGGCATGGTGGATGGCCTTGTCACCCAACGGCTCCCACACGCCATCGCTCATGATGGCAAATACATCGCCCACTTCCAGCAGTCCTTCGGCAAAATCTACCGTCAGGTTTTTGTCTAAACCCACCGCACGTTTTAGCACATGGCGCATATTGGGCCTATCCCACACGTGGTCGCTGGTGAGTTGCGTGAGTACTCTATTGCGCAAGCGATAAATGCGCGTATCACCCACATGTGCCATCACATAACGTTGGCCTTTAAGCACCAATAACGATAACGTAGTGGCCATGCCAGTCATGTCGCGATTGGCCGCCGCTTGCGCTAGCACCCAACGATTTGCGGCGGTCAGCACTTTGTCTAAGGCGGTATGCGTTTGCCAAGTGTCGGGCGTAGCATAGTAATCGGCCGACACCGTGCGTATGGTCATTTCTGCCGCTTCACGGCCGCCCGCATTGCCGCCTACGCCATCCGCTACTGCCAACAACGCGCCTTTAGTGCTCAGTTGCGCATTGCTGGGCGTTACCACCCCTGCGTAATCTTCGTTACGCGGGCGAGGGCCTGTTAAGCTACTTTCACCAACACTGAATTTAAGCGTCATTTATGGGTTGCGTTCATTACAAGACATGATGCTGCGACGTCTATGTGCGTTGATTAATAGAAATTCCATGCTGATATCAGCATGGACTGCG
>DASWSZ010000066.1:0-7432 GCA_036402395.1 Methylophilus sp. | reverse complement strand
ATTGCCAGCCTTGTACTTTTTCACCCAACATGGGCCAAGCAAATAGCATCACCCAAAACGGCATGGTATAGGTCAGCACCGCAGTTTTACCAGCGCCGCCTTCTACCAACGCCCACAACAACAACCCCGTAAAGCCTATGGTTTGCAGCAGCCCCAACACCAACATGGTAGGAAACTCCTTTAAACCTAAAGGCCGTTTGGTGAGGTAAATGATGGCAAACAGCACAAGTGCGCCAAAAAAAGTGCGCAACGCGGCAAACTGAAAAGGCCCGGAAAATTGCAAAGCATTTTTCATCACCACCCAGTTGTAGCCCCAAATCAGCGTTAAGCCGATTAAAGCCACCATGGCGCGGATATTATTTTTTGTGCTGTTTTCCATTATTTTCTGTCGTAATTAACAACAGGCTTAGTTCCAAATATGCGTCACGGCCAACCACTGGCCATTGGCTTGTAGGCGGTAGACCAAATGCACATTGCCGCCAAAGGTTTGACGTACGCCATCAGCCCCCACCATAGCACCAGCCCATTTGCCACGTTGATACGCCAGATTGCCATCGGCCACCGCCTCTGTCAGGGTGAGTTGATGATCAATCACGCCCGCCGTAATTAATCCTGCAAAAAATGTTTCTATCGCGGTACGCCCTACTACAGGCTCTCCTGCGGGTGCTGGCATAACTACTGCGTTTTCATCATACAGTGCGGCAATGGCAGCCGCGTTTTTGCTGTTAAAGGCTGAATCAAAGGCTGTGTTAATGGATTGAATCGTAGATTGGATGGTAGACATAATTTACTTTCTTTATAAAAATTACAAGGAACCACTTGTAGCGACAAGTGACGGTATGCCCATATAAATTAGGCTTAATAATTGGTTTAACTGCGTGCGTTTTTCTTCATCTAGCGCCTGCATGCACTGGCGTAAGCGGCCATAATAATCTGGCATCACCACATCCAACTTGGCTTGGCCGGCGTTGGTCAGTTGAATAAATACACTGCGTCTATCTGTTTGCGCAAACACGCGGTGTACTAAACCACTTTGTTCTAAGCCATCAATTAGGCCAGTCATGGTGGCGCGCGATACACCCAATTTTTCAGCCAACAGTGATGGCGTAGAAGTCAGGTTGTCTTCACGCATTAATAATATGAGCACCCACCAACGGCCTTGTAGCAAGCCATGCTTGCTTAAACAAGCATCTAAAGCCAGCGACAAATCACTGGCAACACGCAATAAATACAAGAAACTGGCAATGGCGGTGACATCTGCAATAGGATAGCGCTCGGCAAATTTTGCCAAGATATCGGGTGTAGGTAAGTCTCTTAGTTGCAGCATAGTTAGGTACATTATAGTTAGCTAACTAACTATGTCAAGCAATTAATAGCGATAGGAGTGTTAGCTTAGTTAATTTGGCGCACACTACTCGACTTCACTAAATTTAACGCAAGGATATTGGCTAATTTTTTTATCGGTGTATATTTAATCAGTGCAATAAAAAGGGGAGCCGACATGAAAACCTTGCAACAAATCCTAAACGATAAAAAACATCATGAAATTATCAGTATTGCTCCAGATCGGCCAGTGTTTGACGCGCTGGTGATTTTAGCCGAGTACAAGATTGGTGCGCTGGCCGTGATGAAGGACCACAAGCTGATTGGCATTTTCTCTGAACGCGATTACGCGCGTGAAGTGGTACTAAAAGGCCGCTCGTCTCGCACCACCATGATTAGCGAGGTGATGACGGCTAAAGTGATTACGGCAAGCCCTACCGACTTGGTCGATAGTGCTATGCAGACTATGAGTGAAAAGCGCATCCGCCATTTACCGGTGATTGAGGGCGACACCATGTTAGGCATGTTGTCGATAGGCGATTTACTAAAAGAAACCATCGCTTATCAACAAAGTTTGATTGAGCAATTAGAAAACTATATAAAAGGTAGCTAGAGATGCCTGTAAACACTAGCTGCCGCTCATGATTTGCATGACGTTTTTATCATGAATGCCGTCTGTCTAATCAACAGCCACATGCGCATAATGCATCTACGGACTTGCACGATATGGAAGTACCGTAATTCAACTAATTAATGTTAAGGAGCTTATTATGTGGACAACACCAGCAGCAACAGAAATGCGTTTTGGCTTTGAAGTGACTATGTACGTCATGAACAAATAAGGTTTAAACCTTATTTGTAAGGCAAAAGGGAGCGTAAGCTCCCTTTTTTATTCCCTTTAATAGGCGTAATTCACACAAATATTACTCACCAATGATTTTGACCAATACGCGTTTTTTACGTCTGCCATCAAACTCACCATAAAAAATCTGTTCCCACGGCCCAAAATCTAAGCGGCCTTCGGTAATCGCCACCACCACTTCACGCCCCATCACTTGGCGCTTCATATGGGCATCAGCATTGTCTTCGCCAGTGTCATTATGGCGATAACTGCTGACCGGCTCATGTGGCGCCAGCTTTTCTAGCCACTGCGTATAATCATGGTGTAAGCCACGCTCGTCGTCATTGATAAACACGCTGGCGGTAATGTGCATGGCGTTGACCAACACAAAGCCCTCACGCACACCACTCTCGCGCAAGCACTCATTCACCTGCTCGGTAATACGAATAAATGCAACGCGAGTCGGTGGATTAAACCATAGCTCTTTGCGGTAACTTTTCATGCCATTCTCCTAGATAATCTTGCCTTTATTCTAGCACTGCGCGCATAAAAAATGGCCTCATATGAGGCCATTTTTGTGTCCCGCATCAACGTATTAACTTTGCACATCTACCGCATGACTAAAGGTTTTACCTTCGTTGTCGGTCGCCAATACTTCTAATTTGCCTGGCGCATCCGGCACAAAATTAAACTTAAAGTAAGGGTTCTCGCTAGTGCCCACGCCTACATCAATCGTCATCACGGGCTTACCATTGTAGGTGAACTCCGCTTTGTTAATATAAAACGCTGGTACATAGCCTTGCGACACCAAATCACGTTGCAAGCCAGTGCGCATGACGTGGCGAATATTAAACACAGCGGACGCTGGCTGACCAGAAGCGGCTGGCGCTTCTACATTCATTTTAATTTTACCGGCTTGCGCACGCACCGCGGCTTCGTCGTTTTCTACCGTGCCGCCACAGCCACCCGCTGCGCGAATTTCGCGTTTGGCCATATACAGTTTGCCATTGGCATCTTCACCGACAATATGTATAAATGAATCAGTCTCGTAACGCACACGGGTGGCTAATTGAAAATTACCCAGTGCATCGGTCAGGTGGTACGTGGCGGCCAGTGGAATCGGATTGGCATCGACAATGGCATATATTTTCTTAATCACCACACCATTGGCGGCGGCTTTGTCATAGCTAAACGTCACAGGTACTTGCGCACCACTCTCGGCACGGCGGGGGCCGTCAATTTTCAAAAAGTCTACTTCTTGAATATCACGCTTAGCAAAAAACGCCTCCTTCACCACACCCCACAATTTAGGGTCCGCCTCAGCGTGGGCAACCGTGCTCATGCCAGCCAGCATGCTTGTGAATAAACTAAGAACTAGGAATAATTGATTGCACTTCATCTACACACACCCCACTGATTTTGATGGACGTACTTATGATGTAACGTCTCTAGTATTGATAATGATTACAAACACTTGGATTACATTGCAGCATTTTAGTTTACTGACCAATAATGTATGTGACGCATATCACATTACACCTGAGCAACTGATATACAGCCGCTTAAGCAATAATACGTCCACATATCGTCCTAAGCAGCCGCGTTGGGGTCACCAGACGGACGCATGACATACAGCGGATCGGCATACTCCTCAAAATTCAACTCCACACCATTACCGGCTGGGTCTTTTACATTGATTTGCTTGGTGCCACTGGCCAGCGTTCTAGTGCTGTAAGGAATATGGTGCGCAGTTAAATGCGCTTCCATCGCTGGCATATCAGTACAGGTAAACGATACATGGTCGTACACGCCATGCACATTCAACTGTGGCGCAGTGGGCGTTTTGTATTCAGCCAGATGCACTACATCGTTATCGCCTATGCACAACCAATAACCATAGGTGGTGCTGGCCACGCGCTTGCCCACGGTAAGACCAATAATGTCACAATAAAAGTCTTTTAACTTGTGCATGGTTTCGCGGTCGGCGCGAAAATTGACATGGTTGATTTCGGTGACTGGCATATTCTTATCCGATGATGTTTAGGTACTGAATGAGCATAGAAGTATAGTATAAATAATTACCCACCTTCAAATTGACATAGCGCAAAGGTTGGCAAGCCTTGATTTTGCAAACGCTGCATACCGCCTAAATCTGGTAAATCGATCACAAATGCACAGCCAATAATATTGCCACCTAACTGATTCATCAAACTGACTGCAGCCATCGCTGTACCGCCTGTAGCTATCAAATCATCTACCAACAGAACGCTTTCACCAGCAGTAATCGCATCTCTATGTATTTCCATTACATCACTGCCATACTCCAGCGCGTAAGTTTGACTCAAGGTTTCGGCTGGCAACTTGCCAGATTTTCGAATCGGAACAAACCCTACACCTAGTTTGTATGCCACCGCTGCTCCGATGACAAAACCACGCGCTTCTATCCCAACAATCTTATCAATTTTTTGGTGACCATACTGCTCTGCAAGGCCATCTACCAACATCTGCAAACCCTTTGGATCTTTCAGCAAGGTTGTAATATCGCGAAACATGATGCCCTGTTTAGGATAGTGTGGGATCGTGCGGATAAGGGATTTGAGATACATTTAGAGCGTATAGCTTATTATGTTATTAGTTTCAGATATGAGCTTATTTGCAAATAAAATATCTATAATTTTATCGATCTCTGGCTGTGCAAGTTTCTTTTGAAACATAGCAGAAACATGTTGATTTAAAGTTTTGCGCCTACGAGGAAGATTCTTTTTATCTATCTTGCGGAGCAACTCAAGCGCTCTTTGATAGTTGGGATCATCTGGAATAACTACTTTTGAATCTAGTTCCAGCAAACTATTTAGTCGTTTACAATTAAGCCCTGTTTTGTTCAAATGGCGAATTAAAGAGTCAAAACCTTTATCTTTAGACAGTACCACACACTCTATATCTGGTGAACTCTCAATTATGCGACCAAGCTGCATAGCAATATGGAAGTCTAAAGCATTGCTGCCACTTCCCTCAATTTGCTGCCATTCGATCGGAATTCCGAATTTTTTGGCGCTCAAAATGATTTCTAAAGAAACATTTTTTTGATTTGATCCAACATAAATTATTACATTGAAAGTGTTATCAAGGATTGAAAAATCAACTTGCTGTACATTTTCAAAATCAACCAATAACATTTTCTTAGTCATTTTATATTCGGCCTCTAAAATGAAAATCGCGCCGCGCAGACAAGGCGCAAGCGCGACGACAGTACAATAAGTACGGCAAGCGCTTGCAACACAGTATGCGCAAGCGAGATCATTTTATCCAGCGGTATTGGCAGTACGCACGCGAATATGCAGCTCACGCAATTGCTTTTCATCTACCTCATTCGGTGCATTGGTCATCAAACATTGTGCACGTTGGGTTTTTGGGAAGGCAATCACATCACGGATAGACTCAGCACCTGCCATCAAGGTGACCAAACGGTCTAAACCAAACGCTAAACCACCATGCGGCGGCGCGCCGTATTGCAAGGCATCTAACAAGAAGCCAAATTTTTCTTGCGCTTCTTCTTTACTAATTTTTAAAGCATCAAACACTTTAGATTGCACGTCTGATTTATGGATACGCACAGAACCGCCGCCCACCTCCCAGCCGTTCAACACCATGTCATACGCTTTAGAAAGCGCAGCCCCTGGGTTGCTGGTGAGTAAATCTTCGTGGCCGTCTTTTGGCGCAGTGAACGGGTGATGCAATGCCACCCAGCGGTCATTTTCTTCATCATGTTCAAACATGGGGAAGTCCACTACCCATAATGGCGCCCAAGCACGACCATCCACATGGCCTTTTTCATGACCGACTTTGGTACGTAATGCACCCAAGGCTTCGTTCACCACTTTGGCTTTGTCTGCGCCAAAGAACACGATATCGCCATTTTGCGCACCGGTGCGCTCAATAATGGCTTGTAAAGCGGTAACATGAATGTTCTTAACAATCGGGCTTTGTAAGCCTTCCTCGTTTAATTTGGTAATGTCGTTCACTTTAATATACGCCAAGCCTTTGGCACCGTAGATTTTGACAAACTCAGTGTAGGCATCAATTTCAGAGCGGCTAATGGCTGCACCATTGGGCACGCGCATGGCCGCTACGCGACCACCGACCATATTGGCTGCACCGGCGAATACTTTAAAATCGACATCTTTCATGACATCTGAAAGCTCGGTGATTTCTAAAGTCACGCGCATATCTGGCTTGTCTGAGCCGTATTTATTCATGGCTTCTGCAAATGGCATGCGTGGGAAAACGGCTGGTAAATCAACATTTTGGACGTTTTTCAACATACGACGAATCATCTCTTCGACGATGTCCATGATGTCGTTTTCTTCAAGGAATGAAGTCTCGATATCCACTTGGGTAAATTCTGGCTGACGGTCCGCGCGCAAATCTTCATCACGGAAGCATTTGGTGATTTGGAAATAGCGGTCAAAACCAGACACCATCAACAATTGTTTAAACAATTGCGGTGATTGCGGTAAGGCAAAGAACTGGCCATGATGCACACGCGAAGGCACCAAGTAATCGCGCGCACCTTCTGGGGTTGAGCGCGTGAGCATCGGTGTTTCCACTTCAATAAAGCCGTTTTCGTCCAAGTAATCGCGCAGGTTTTTAGCCACCTTATAACGCAGCATTAAATTCTTTTGCATGGCAGGACGACGCAAATCAATATAACGGTGTTGCAAACGCACAGTTTCGGTTAACGTATCGTCATCCAACATAAACGGTGGCGTGAGCGACGGATTCAAGATTTCAATCTCAGTCGCCAACATTTCAACTCCACCGGTGGGGATATTCGGATTGACCGTACCTTCTGGGCGGGCGCGCACTTTACACACCACTTTAAGCACAAACTCGTTGCGCACTGTTTCAGCAGCGGCAAATGCGTCTTTGGTATCGGGATCAATGACGATTTGCGCCATGCCTTCGCGGTCGCGCAAATCAATAAAAATCACGCCACCGTGGTCACGACGACGATGCGCCCAACCACATAAAGTAATAGTTTGTCCGATTAGTTCGCGGTTTACGTGGCCGCAGTAATGTGTACGCATCATAGAATTAATTTTTTCGATAGTGAGTTAAAATTTTAGGGGGATGTTCAGTGGGCGCAACCACGCCCATCGAGATAATATATTTGAGCGCTTGGTCTACGCTCATTTCCAGTTCGATCACATCTGACAACGGCACCATTAGAAAAAAGCCAGACGTTGGGTTAGGCGTGGTTGGCACATA
>DASWSZ010000065.1:0-3179 GCA_036402395.1 Methylophilus sp. | reverse complement strand
CTCATCAATGGCATATTGCGAGTAAATTTGTGTCGCGCGTATTTTTGCGCGCACCAAATTAAAATCCAAACTATCGACCACTTGCTTGTAAGGCATGGTTTGCACACGGTTAGACACATCAGCAATACGCTCTGCGGTGAGTGGATGAGTGCGCAAAAAACTAGGCGCGGCGCCTTCTACAAAGCGCGTACCGCGTTGTAAGGTAGTAAAAAAGCTAGGCATGCCACGTACATCAAAGCCTGCACTGCCCAAAATAGACAAGCCTACCCTATCTGCTTCACGCTCATGCTCACGCGTGTAATCAAGTTGGCGCTGTATGGTCGAGGCAGATGCGGTAGCCATGGCACCGCTGGCCAATTGTGGGTTGGAGCGCGCCACCAGCAAAGCCAGAGCAATGGAAGCGATATTTTTAAAGGTGTCGTACTTTTGTGAAGCCAACATCCGCGCCAAATGGTGCTGTGTGACATGGCCAATTTCATGACCAAGCACACCGGCAAATTCAGATTCAGTATTGGCCGCCAATAGCAAACCGGTATGCACGCCTATCACACCACCGGGCATGGCAAAAGCGTTGATGGAATTATCTTTCACCACAAAGAAGTGAAAATCTTGCCGCTTATCGGGACCGCTGGCCGCTAATCTACCCCCCAATGCTTGCACATAATCCGTCACTTCGGCGTCTTGTAGCACTTCGTCGCTGGTCGCCACCTCACGCAAAATTTGCTCGGCAATACGCTGCTCATCCTGTGCTGATAACACTGTTTCCGAAATATCGCCCAATTCAGGCAATGCTAAGTCTAAACTAGTCGGTGGCGTGTAAGGTTTACCCGAAAAGCTACCTTCGGCGGCCAGCGCATTATGTGGCACACTTAGGCTAAGCATCAGGCCAAGCGCGGCAAATAAACGTAGTACAATTAAATAAATAGGTAACTTCATTAGTCGTTGGATGGCGGCTTTCAATATTGAGTTCAGCGTAGTTGTAAAAGAAGTGCCTGTTGTATGAACGCACTTAGAGATAGAAACGCACTTAGATTAAGAATGTACATACTATTTAGAAAAGAAAAGGCATGAACCAAACCGACAACAAAAAGTTTACGCACTTTGACAGCAGCGGACAAGCCCATATGGTGGATGTGGGCGATAAAAGTCATACCAAACGCGTGGCGATTGCCAGTGGCGAGATACACATGCAGGCCAGTACATTGGCGCTGATTGTACAAGGCGACGCCAAAAAAGGCGATGTGCTAGGTATTGCGCGCATTGCGGCGATACAAGCCAGTAAAAAAACGGCTGATTTGATTCCGTTATGTCACCCGATTCCACTGACAAAAGTGGCGATTGCCTTTCATGTCAACGAAGCTACGCATAGCATTACTTGCAGCGCCACCACCGAAACCACTGGCCAAACCGGCGTAGAAATGGAAGCGCTGAGTGCGGTGAGTGTGGGCTTGCTTACCATTTACGATATGTGTAAGGCAGTGGATAGGGGCATGGTCATCAGCAATATCAAACTGCTGGAAAAACATGGCGGCAAATCGGGCGATTGGGTGGCTAGTTAATGTTTGGTTTGGGCTCGAGTATATTCAGTTAATTTAGGTAGGGTTGATAAGCATTTAATATTCAAGTTTAGGAGATAGCAATGCAAAAAACACTCATCAGCAGCTTGCTTTTGGCATGTGTATTAACAGCGTGCGATGTCGAAAAACCACCATCGCCAGAAACCACCTCTGAGTTAGCCAAAGTACCCAAGCAAATCATGGACAAAGCCAAAGACCAGTTGAATCAAGCAGAGCAATTAAACATCGAGCGCGCGCAAGCGTTGGAAAATATTGATGGGCTTGGCGATAAAACAGAATAAAGGATAGATTAAATTACAATATGCTTTACCACTAAGCCCCGTTGGCACAAAGCTAATTGCAACGGTAGGGTAAAGCGTCCAACTCTGGCGGCTCATTCAACATCAACGCTGTCACCAATTGCGCACTGGCGGGCGCCATGGTCAGGCCATACCTAAAATGGCCGGTGTTGAGGTATAAGTTTTTAATGCTAGGGTGCGCCGAAATCGTAGGTAGGTTTTCTGGCGTACCTGGCCGTAAGCCACTCCAATGCTTAACAATCGCTTCATGTTTAAGTGCGGGCAAAATGGCTTCGGCTTTTAGTCTGATTTCATCACGCACCGCCTCAGTCACGCTACTATCAAACCCCACGTCTTCCAAAGTACTGCCTGCCAGCAAATAGCCATCTAAGCGCGGGATCATATAAAAGCCTTCGCGATACACCATTTGTTGTAGCTTGTGTTGCGGCTTATACAGCAACATCTGACCGCGCATCGGTTTGATATTGAGTTTAGCGGCAGTGTCTTTGAGTAGTTCAAAACTCCACGCGCCAGAAGTCACGACAAATTGATCGGCTTCAATCAACTCACCAGTTAAAGTCGCCCACGATTTAAGCTCACCAACTTCTTGCAGCGGCACTAGCTGGGTTTGCTCCAGCATGGTGACGTTATGCTGTAGCAGCCATTGCCGCAAGGCTTGCATTAAAAAAGGCGGACGTGCTTGACACACGGTAGGCAACCATAACGCCTCTTCACCACTTAATGATTGCACGCCAAAGGCGGATGCTTTAACGGTTTGTGCGGGCAATTGATGTTGCTGGCACCATGCAATGGCGGCCTCTACATCAAACTGCGGCAACAACAAAAAGCCGGTTTGGTCAAAGCCAGTATCCATGCCTGTGGCTTGTTGCAATTGCTCTGCAATATCTGCATAGGCCTGCATGCCCAAGTTGGTGAGCGCGTTTACCGGGCTGGAATACATCCATGGCAACAACGGAAATAAGATGCCACCGCCCGCCCAAGACGACTCGCCTGAGGTTTGGCTAGCGATTTGATTGCGCTCTACGATGGTGACTTGGCAGCCGCGTTTAACCAATGCCATGGCTGTCATACAACCCACGATGCCACCACCCACCACTACTACTTTATGTTGCGCCAAAGCCAAACTTTCTATTGATTGAGGTCTATTCTACTTAAAGTATTGTTTGTTATGCCCTATTTACCGGTAATCAGATACACTTCGGCAGAAATCAAGCTCTCGTTATTACCAAACAACACCAACACATCGCCTTTGGTCAGCACGATGTCTGGTCTAGGCGTAATCGGCTCCAGCATGTTTGGCCTG
>DASWSZ010000064.1:0-14759 GCA_036402395.1 Methylophilus sp. | reverse complement strand
TTAACGGCTTGGATTTAAGCCATTGCAACATGCAAAACATCAGCTTGTTTGGCGCCGAACTCATGGGGGCCAATTTGGCTGGCGCTAATCTACAAGGCGCTTATTTGAACTTGGCGCGCTTAGAAAACGCCAACTTTACCGGCGCCAATTTAAGCAACGCCATTATCTTTCAGGCCATTTTTAGCAAAACCAACTTTAGTCAGGCCAACCTGAGCAATGCCCGCATGATAGGCACGTTGGGCAATGTCAACATGCAAGGTGCTACGATTATTCAGGGTAAGTTTGGACTAGACATGGGCAATCAACCCATGGGGCAAATGAAGTTTGATTCGGTCGGTGGCAACTTTGCCGGTGCCAATTTTGAAGGGGCAGATTTAAATATTGCTGCATTCCGGTTTGGCAATTTACGCGGCACTAATTTACGCAATACCAATTTGTTCCGCGCCGATTTAATTAAAGCCGATTTAACCGGTGCAGATTTAACTGGCGCCAACTTAACTGATGCTGAAGTGGATGATGCGATTTTTAAAGACGTGAAAGGCTTAGCCAGCGTCAAAGGGTTTAATACAGTCAAGGGCGTGTGCTTGGACTGTAAACTACTGGCTGAAAAACCTGCTAACACTGGCATGAGCGATGCGGAAATGCAGGTAGCAGTGAATCCTGCTACCCAAGTCTGTGCCATACGTGGCACGCGGTTTTAACTGGTGCTGCCGGCTATAGCATGAATGCTTAATCAGATAATAGTGCAAGTGTGGCACTCACTATAAATGTGGTACTAACTATTGGCCAATTGTAGTAATTGCGCGCGGTCTTGAATTTCTAACTGGCCGCGCCCCATGGCAATCCAGTGTTTTTGTTCAAAGCGTTTCAGTTGACGGCTCACCACTTCGCGGGCAGTGCCTAATTCATCGGCCAATTGTTGATGCGTGCGATGGATGCTGCTGGCACCCGCATCCAATAAGAGCTTGGCCAAACGGGCATCCAAGGTGTGAAATGCTACTTCGTCCAACAACACAATCAAGTCACTAATCAGCACGCCGTAGTTGGTCATCACAAAAGTGCGGAACACTTTAGAATCTATCATTAATTGGTTAAACGCCGCGGCCGGAATAATCACATCGCGTATCGCTTCCTCTACCACAGTAGAAGCGGGGTAATTGCTGTTGCCCAATAAACAAGTGGTGGTGATGACGCAGGTTTCACCCGCTGTCACCCGATACAACAAAATTTCACGGCCGCTGGCCGACATTTTAAACACGCGCGATTTACCTGCCAGCCGCATCACATAAGCACCGCAAGCGCCTCCTTCACGATAGCCGACCGTACCTACCGGCGCTTCCACAATGCGGGCGTATTGCGCCAGCAATTCTTTGGCCTGCGGCTCCAGTGTTAGCAGGTCTGGAAATAGCGACAACCATTCAAGTGCGTTTTGCGCGTGTTGCATACAAACCCTTTTTATTGGATGAAGAGGATACGCTAAATATTATTGCACAGTATGATTAAAGGATTCTAGCTGTGCAATACGCTAGCCTTGTAGCACGTCGTCTTCATCCACACCACATTTACGATTAGCTGGTACCGCAACATCAATCAGCTTAGGTTTAGGCAAATTAAGTTGCTGCATAATGGTCATAAATTCATCACGAGTTTTGCCAGCCAAGCGTGGATTAATGGCTTTTTCTTGCGCAATGCTACTCACCCTTCGGCCTTGGTAATCATGGCCGGGATACACCAGCGTTTCATCGGGCAAGCTGAATAGCCGCTGCGTAATGCTGTCGTATAAAGTACCTGCGTCACCGCCCTGAAAATCAGTACGGCCACAGCCGTTTATCAATAAGGCATCTCCGCTAAACACTTTATCTTGCCACAGATAAGACACGCTGCCAGGCGTATGCCCAGGCGTTGCCAGCACTAGGATGCTTTGCGTGCCAAATACGATCTGGTCACCATGATTAAGTTGTATATCGGCGCTAGTGGCACCACACTGCTGGCCGACCGCCGTTTGCAGGCCCAGTAGTTGTCGCAGCTTGCCACTGGCCGTCACGTGATCAGCATGCACATGGGTTTCTAAACAGTAGATCAGTTGTAGGCCTAGCGTTTGGATTAAGTTTAAATACTGATCTATATGGTGGTCAACCGGATCAATCAGCACGGCTTGCTGGGTGGCGTCATCTGCAATTAAATAAGTATAGGTCGAAGATTCCCTATCAAACAACTGCTTAAACATCCTCATCTCCAATCAAATATTGAAATACATTATATATTAAAATATAATATAATACGATTAAGTGTATGGAGTCGCCTATGGACGCCCTAGTCAACCTAGAAACTAACCAAGATAACAACCTTGAAGCGCTGCGCGCCTCTTGCACCATTGCCAGCAATCTGATGCGGGTGATGGCCAACGCCGATAGACTGATGTTGCTATGTCAACTGTCGCAGGGCGAAAAATCGGTGGGTGAGCTTGAACAATTACTAGGCATACATCAACCCACATTATCACAACAGCTGACCGTATTGCGTGAAGCCAATTTAGTCGCCACGCGACGTGAAGGCAAAAGCATTATTTCCAGCATCTGTAGCCAATCAGCCTTGGCCGTCATAGAAGTGTTGCACCGTGAAATCTGTAAGTAGGCCTTATTAAGCCATTCATTATATTAAGTATTTTCACCCTATCGTTCATTACAAAAAGGCTGCACATGGCACTGACCATTACCAAAATTTCTGCTGACTACAGTACCTCGCCACAAATTACCCCAGCCGATGTGGCTGAGATTGCACGGCTTGGTTTCAAAGCCATTATGAACAATCGCCCCGATGACGAAGGCGGCGCCGGTCAACCTAGCAGTGCGGCTATAGAGGCAGCGGCCATTGCACACGGTTTGCAGTATTACCATATTCCGGTCGTGCCTAACAATATTCAGGCTGACCAAGTAGCGGCCTTTAGCAAAGCTTGGGCTACCGCAAGTAAACCCATGTTGGGCTTTTGCCGCACTGGCAATCGTGCGGCCAATATGCTGGCACTGGCACAAGCGCATGCTTAAGAGCAGCCTAGCGCAAGACGAAAAACCAAGCCAGTGGCTTTAAGGCGAGAAAACAATATGTCAGCACTAAATGCATCGTTTGATATCGTCATTGTAGGCGGCGGCTCCGCGGGTTGCGGCGTGGCAGCCAGTCTATTAAAACGCAATCCGCAGTTAAATATCGCCATCATAGAGCCCGCCAGCAAACATTATTACCAACCAGCTTGGACGCTGGTAGGCGCCGGTGAGTTTAGCGCAGCCAATACCGAGCGCAATATGCAGGATTGCATTCCAAGTGGCGCAGTATGGCTGCAGGCTGCGGCCAGCAGTTTTGACCCTGACCACAACCAGGTGATGACAGATACTGGCGTGGTGAGTTATCAACAACTCATCGTCACCGCTGGTTTGAAGTTGGATTGGGATGCCATTCCTGGCCTTAAGGAAACCTTGGGCAAAAATGGCGTTACTTCTAATTATCGTTTTGATTTAGCGCCCTACACTTGGCAATTAGTGCAAAAATTAAAATCAGGCACCGCCTTGTTTACCCAGCCGCCGATGCCGATTAAATGTGCTGGTGCGCCGCAAAAAGCCATGTATTTATCCTGTTCGCATTGGGAGCAGCGCGGCTCACTCAAATATATCAATGTCGAATTTCATAATGCCGGTGGCGTGTTGTTTGGCGTCAAAGACTATGTCCCAGCATTAATGCAGTATGTAGAACGCTACAATGCACACTTAAACTTCAATAGCACCTTGGTCGAAGTGGATGGGCAACGCCGACTAGCGACGTTTCAGGTGAAAGATGCCGACGGCAATGTCACTAAAATAGTGCGGAAATTTGAAATGTTGCATGTGGTGCCGCCGCAAACGGCGCCAGATTTTATTAAGCACAGCCCGTTAGCCAATGCTGATGGCTGGGTAGAGGTCAATCAACATACGTTGCAACACACGCGCTATGACAATATCTTTAGCTTAGGTGATGTCAGTTCTACCCCCAACGCCAAAACCATGGCCGCGGCGCGCAAACAAGTGGTGATTGCGGCAGAAAATATCCTCGCCTTGCGCGCTGGCGTGCCCTTAAGCGCACGCTATGACGGCTATGGCTCTTGCCCATTAACCGTAGAAAAAGGGAAAATTATTCTGGCTGAATTTGGTTATGGCGGCAAATTAGTACCGACCTTTCACTGGGATTCCACCAAGCCAAGAAGATCGGCTTGGTTACTCAAGAAATATGTATTGCCGACGGTGTATTGGAAACTGATGCTCAAAGGCCGTGAATGGCTGGCGCGCTGCGGTGCTTGTGGCTAAAGGTATGTGGTTAAATACGTGAAGCTAAGCATAAGTGCTTAATCATGTCTGAAATTCAACTTATAAGCATAGGCTTAGGGCTGTTCATCGGCATGGTGTTAGCCCTGACGGGTGCTGGCGGCACATTATTGTCTATCCCACTGTTGGTATTTGCACTGCATTTAAATATTCAGCAAGCTGCGCCGATCGCCTTAGTCAGTATTTTTGCAGCGTCCAGCCTAGGCGCACTCAATGGCTTAAGCAAAGGCTTGGTGCGTTATAAAGCCGCGCTGGTCATTGCTGGCTTTGGCATTGCGCTAGCACCTCTGGGCGTATTACTGGCGCATCAACTTTCCCATACCGTATTAAGCTTGATGCTGGTCAGCGTATTGTTGTTTGTGGCCATGCATATGTGGCGCAATACGCAAGCGGTGGAGCATACCCATTTACCACCCGCTTCATGTGCTATTAATCCAGCCACCTCCACATTATTTTGGACGGCCTCTTGCACCAAACAGCTGATATTAACTGGCAGTTTTTCTGGCTTTTTGTCAGGCTTGTTAGGCGTCGGCGGTGGTTTTGTAATTGTGCCCAGCCTGCACAAAGTCAGCAATTTAAGCCACGCCACTATCGTCGCCACCTCATTGGCGGCAGTGGCCTTAGTGTCTGCCACCAGCGTCGCCAGCTACTGGCAACGGGCTGATATCCTATGGCCTATCGCTATTCCGTTTGCGGTCAGTTGCATCGCTGCTATGTTAGTGCTAGGCCTATTGCAAGATAAAATTCCGCGCCAGTATAGCCAAAAAGGCTTTGCCCTATTGTGTGTCATTGCCGCGCTGTATATGGGCGCGCAAGCTATATTGACGGCCTTAAGCCATTAAGGCGCGCAACATTTCTAAACCAAAGCCTACGCCAAAGCCATTCACGTCCGATTGCACCGCGCCTAAGCCGTCTTTGCGTTTGTAAGCCGATAAATCCACATGCAACCACGCAATATCCTGATCAATAAACTTACCCAAAAAACGCGCCGCTAATAGATGATCAGCGTCACTGTCTATCGTGCACTGCATAATATCGGCAACCTCGCTGTCTAAATCACTGTCGTAATCAGCATCATATGGAAAAGCCACCACGCGCTCACCCGCCTTAGCACCGGCGCCCACTGCTTTGCAGGCCAGCTCTGGCCTATTGGCAATCACGCCACTCATGCGGTCACCCAGCGCTGTCTGCATGCTGCCTGTTAAGGTGGCAAAATCCATTATAAAGTCTGGGCACTTACCGTCTTGATTAGGTCTACTGGCCAAAGTTAAGGTGTCCGCCAGCACCATACGACCTTCGGCATCGGTATGCACCACTTCAATCGTCATGCCATTCAGCGCAGTCACCACATCGTTTTGTTTATAGGCTAAGGGGCCAATATGGTTTTGCGCAATGGCTAGCCAGCAATCAATCTGTATATTCAGTTGCTGCTGTGTGGCTGCTAACATAATACCCAGTGCCACAGCACTGCCATTCATGTCTGCATGCATGCCCTGCATGTATTTGGCGGGTTTTAAATTATGTCCACCGGTATCAAAACAGATGCCCTTACCCACCAAGGCCACATACTTTTGTGCATCTTTTGGTTGGTAAGTTAAGCGTACAATGGCGGCATCTTGCGGCTCCGAGCCTTGCGCCACCGCCACAAACGCACCCGCGCCCATGGCTTTCAGCGCGGCCATATCCCATTCCGTATGCTGCCAGCCGTGTACCATGGCCAGTGCTTGTAACTGTTCTCGGTATAGGGCAGGCGTAAGCGCATTAGGCGGTAGTAAAGTGAGGCTGCGGCACAAGGTATTGCCCGCAACACGCGCATTGACATCACCATAATCATGCGGTGCGGCATAACCAAATAGGCTAACTAATTCTAATGGCTTGATTTTTTTGTCTTTTTTACGATTAGGTAAGGCTGCAGCGTTGACACTAGTTACATAGTAACTAGCACAGGCATGTGCCTCACGCGTTGTAGCATCACCATACACACATAGCGCAATCGCCGCTGGCTGTTCTGCTAATAGGGGCATCACCGCTTTGCGCAATAAAGCATGCTTTTCAAACATACTCAAATCAGCCTTAAGCACCACTACACTGGCCATGCCACCGTTGGCTAATTCAATTTGCAGCGGTGTTTTTTGCAAATCTTCCCACTCGCCATGGCTACGCGCCAATTTAGAAGTAACAGTTTGTAGAAAGGGTACGTCATTTTGCGTATCTTCACTCAACACCAGTAGTATATGTTTTTCTGAAGATAATGACTTTTCACAGCCTATTTGAGCATTTTGTATCAATTTATGCGACATTCAATCCATCCTTACTCTTATATATTATCGATGACTAAGTTAGCAGAATCGAATTTAAACCTAGGCTGCGCGCGCGTTTTAACTTGACCAAAAAGCAATAAAAAGACACACTTATGGCTAAGAACAACCCTACTTACGTTAGTTGCTGCACTCATTAATTTCACTACATTAGTTTTATTATACGCATAGCAACCACGCTCTTGTTATTGACGCGCAGTTTTGCGCGATGGAGAACTCTCACGCATGGCAACAAATCCAAGTCACACCCTACAAGAAACAGATCCGCTAGAAACGCAAGAATGGTTAGACGCCCTCACCTCAGTCATTGAAACTGAAGGTACCGAGCGTGCGCACTTCCTGCTGGAAGCCATGATTGACAAAGCCCGTCGCTCTGGCAGCAATCTGCCTTATAACGCCACCACTGCCTACGTCAACACCATCCCTACTCACTTGCAAGCCAAATTACCGGGCGACCCAGAAATGGAACGCCGTGTACGCGCATTGGTACGCTGGAACGCCATTATGACGGTATTACGCGCCAATGAAAAATCACCGGGCGTGGGCGGCCATATTGCCAGCTTCCAATCGGCAGCCACCTTATATGACACAGGGTTTAACTATTTCTTCCGCGCACCAACTGAGTCATTCGGCGGCGATTGCGTGTACTTCCAAGGCCACTCCTCACCCGGCGTGTACGCACGTGCCTTTTTAGAAGGCCGCATTACCGAAGAGCAAATGGATAATTTCCGCCAAGAAACGGGCGGCAATGGTTTATCTAGCTACCCACATCCTTGGTTGATGCCCGATTTTTGGCAATTTCCAACGGTATCCATGGGGCTAGGGCCTTTAGCCGGTATTTATCAAGCGCGCTTTTTAAAGTATATCCATGACCGTGGCATTGCCGACACCAGCGACCGTAAAGTATGGGTGTTCTGTGGTGATGGCGAAATGGATGAGCCTGAGTCACAAGGCGCGATTTCATTGGCTTCACGCGAAAAACTCGATAACCTGATTTTTGTCATCAACTGTAATTTACAACGCTTAGATGGTCCAGTGCGTGGCAACGGTAAAATCATTCAAGAACTGGAATCCAATTTCCGCGGTTCCGGCTGGAATGTATTAAAAGTGGTGTGGGGCTCCTATTGGGATCCACTATTAGCCATGGACAAAGATGGCTTGCTTAAAAAACGCATGGAAGAATGCGTGGATGGCGAGTACCAAAACTTTAAAGCCAAAGGTGGGGCGTACACGCGTGAGCACTTCTTTGGTAAATATCCAGAGTTAAAAGAAATGGTCGCCGCCATGTCCGATCAAGACATTTGGCGCCTAAACCGTGGTGGTCATGACCCGCATAAAGTGTTTGCAGCTTACCAAGCAGCGGTGACGCACAAAGGTCAACCTACCGTGATTTTAGCCAAAACCGTTAAAGGTTACGGCATGGGCGACGCAGGCGAAGGCCAAAACACAACCCACCAGCAAAAGAGCATGGATATTGAGTCATTGAAGAAATTCCGTGACCGCTTTGATTTGCCGATTACTGATGAACAAGTGGAAAGCTTATCTTTCTACAAACCCGCTGATGACAGCCCAGAAATGCAGTATTTGGCTGAACGCCGCACCGCCATGGGTGGCTTTGTGCCGCAACGTCGCCGCAAAGGCAATGAACTGACGGTGCCGGAATTGAGCGCATTTGAAAATATGCTAGGCGCCACTGGTGAGCGTGAAATCTCGACCACCATGGCGTTTGTGCGTATTTTATCTACGCTAGTGCGTGACAAACAAATTGGTAAATATGTGGTGCCCATTGTGCCGGACGAAGCGCGTACTTTTGGTATGGAAGGCATGTTCCGTCAACTGGGCATTTATTCTTCAGTCGGACAGTTATACGAGCCTATGGATTCTGACCAAGTGATGTACTACAAAGAATCCAAAGATGGCCAGATTTTAGAAGAAGGCATTAACGAAGCCGGCTCGTTTGCCAGCTGGTTAGCGGCTGCGACATCCTACAGCGTCACCGGCACGCAAATGATACCGTTCTATATCTACTACTCCATGTTTGGTTTCCAACGCATAGGCGACTTTGCTTGGGCCGCCGGTGATAGCCGTGCACGTGGCTTTTTGCTTGGCGCGACTGCTGGCCGCACCACACTCAACGGTGAGGGCTTACAACATGAAGATGGCCACAGCCACTTATTGTCGGCCACCATCCCTAACTGTATTTCGTACGATCCCACCTTTGCATATGAATTAGCCGTGATTATTCAAGAAGGCTTGCGTCGCATGGTGCAAAATCAAGAAGACGTGTATTACTACATCACCTTGATGAATGAAAACTATAGCCACCCTGCGATGCCAGCAGGCAGTGCTGACGGCATCCTCAAAGGCATGTATAGCTTAAGTAAATCTGCTGCCAAAGGCCCTAAAGTACAACTCATGGGTTCAGGTGTGATTTTGCGGGAAGTGATTGCTGCCGGTGAGTTGTTAGAAAAAGATTGGGGTGTATCTGCGGATGTGTGGAGCGTGACTAGCTTTACCGAGCTACGCCGTGAAGGCATCGATGCCGAACGTCAGAATTTACTGAACCCTGAAGCAAAAGCTATACTCAGCTATGTTGAACAATGTTTAGCCAAAGCAGAAGGCCCAGTCATCGCGTCTACAGACTACATGCGCTCATTCGCCGATCAAATCCGTAACTTTGTACCTAACCGTTTTATCACCTTAGGTACCGATGGTTACGGCCGTTCAGATTCGCGCGAAGCCTTGCGTGATTTCTTTGAAGTGGATCGTTACCACGTGGTATTGGCAGCGCTGAAAGCATTGGCAGATGACGGCAAATTACCGGCAGCCAAAGCGGCAGAAGCCATCAAAAAATATAATATTAATGTGAATCGCCCGAATCCAAGTACGATTTAAAACTCAAGCACTATTTAATACTGACCAACATACGTGGCGACAATTTAAGAAAGCATTAAAACATGGCAATTAAAGAAGTTCTTGTACCTGACATCGGTAATTTTGATAGCGTAGATGTGATTGAGGTATTAGTGAAAGCGGGCGACGTCATCGCCAAAGATGACTCGCTACTGACTTTAGAATCTGATAAAGCGTCTATGGACATTCCTGCGCCATTTGGCGGCAAAGTCACTGAAGTGAAAGTGAATGTCGGCGATAAAATCAAGCAAGGTGTGCTGATTTTGATGTTAGACACGGCTGAAGAAGCAGCGCCTGCCGAAAAACCAGCGGCACAACCGACCGCAACACCGGTGGTGTCTACTGTCACGGTGGATGAAAAAGCAGTGGCGATTCCACAGCCTACGCACCCAGTGGCTGAGCCACCCAAAGTGATCCAACCCAAAGCCACGCCTAACCCAGTGGCCGCCAGTAGCGTCGGCATGTCGGGCAAACTCAGCCATGCTAGCCCATCTATACGTAAATTTGCCCGCGAGCTTGGTGTTAACTTAGCCTTAGTCAATGGTACCGGTGCTAAAAATCGTATTTTGCAAAGTGATGTACAAAACTTTGTCAAAGGCGAATTGGCGAAACCGCGTAGCGAAACCATAGGCGGCGGCTTAACGACATTGCCTATGCCAGTGATTGATTTTAGTCAGTTTGGTACAGTCGAAACTAAGCCATTGTCTCGCATCAAAAAACTGTCTGGCGCTAATTTACATCGCAATTGGGTCACAGCACCCCATGTTACGCAGTTTGATGAAGCCGACATTACCGACCTAGAAGATTTCCGTAAATCCATGTTAAGCGAGGCGGAAAAACGCGGCGTAAAACTCACTTTACTGGCGTTCTTGATGAAAGCGGTGGTGAATGCACTGCGCACCTACCCTAATTTCAACGCCTCATTATCGCCAGAAGGTGATAGCTTAATCCTTAAACAGTATTACCACGTGGGCTTTGCTTGCGACACGCCAGATGGCTTGGTGGTGCCGGTAGTACGTGATGTTAATACCAAAGATGTGATGGACATTGCCCGCGATTTAGCGGATTTGTCTGCCAAAGCGCGTGAGCGTAAGTTGAAGATTGAAGAAATGCAAGGTGGCTGCTTTACCATTTCTAGCTTGGGCGGCATCGGTGGCACCATGTTTACGCCGATTATTAACTGTCCAGAAGTCGCGATTTTAGGCGTGTCGCGCGCCTCTATGCAACCAGTCTACAACGCGGAAATCAAAGGCTTTGAACCACGTTTGGTCATGCCATTGTCATTGTCGTACGACCACCGCGTGATTGACGGTGCCGATGGTGCGCGTTTCACCAGCCACTTACGCATGATGCTGTCTGACGTGCGTAGATTATTGCTGTAAAAAATAGTGGCTAATGGATGCGCTACCAATACCAGTGCATTACCAATATTAGAAAAGCCATTTCCCCGTCATTCCCGCGAAAGCGGGAATTCAGTGAGGCTTAAAACTCAAGACAGATTCCCGCTTTCGCGGGAATGACGAACTTGCAAGAAAATAACAATTTAGATAAACCGAAAAAGATTGAAAAAAGGTTTTAAAACATGAGTTTAATTGAAGTATTAGTGCCGGATATTGGCAATTTTGACAGCGTGGATGTGATTGAAGTGCACGTAAAAGCGGGCGACACGATTGCCAGAGAAGATTCACTGATTACAGTGGAATCTGATAAAGCGTCGATGGACATACCCTCTTCACACGCTGGTCTGGTAAAGGAAGTCAAAGTCAAAGTCGGCGATAAAATCGCTAAGGGCACATTGATGCTATTGCTTGAAGCTGAGGCAGCTGACGCTACACCTACACGGACTCAGAATTCGAGTGAAAAGCCCGCGCAGGCAAGCATGACAGCAGCCACGCCCGCATTGCAAGAGGCCAAACCAGCAGCAACTACAACGGTAAGTCAGTCTACGCAAGCCAATGATATAACTACACAATTAGTAGTGTTAGGTTCCGGCCCTGGTGGCTACACTGCTGCCTTCCGCGCCGCCGATTTAGGCTTAAAAGTAGTATTGATTGAGCGCTACCCTACCCTGGGTGGCGTGTGTTTAAACGTAGGCTGCATTCCATCTAAAGCCCTTTTGCATACCGCTAAAGTGATAACCGAAGCCGAGGAAACGGCGCAGCATGGCGTGAGTTTCAGCGCACCCAATATTGATCTTGACCAACTACGCAATTGGAAAGCCAATGACGTGGTAGGTAAACTCACTGGTGGTTTATCTGCCATGGCCAAGCAACGTGGCGTGACCGTGGTGAACGGTTTAGGGGCATTTACCAGCCCCAATCAAATGGCTGTAACTGACAGTGATGGCAAAGTGACTACTATTGGCTTTGAGAACGCCATTATCGCCGCAGGTTCACAAGCTACAAAATTTCCTGGTGCACCGGAAGATGACCGCATTATGGACTCCACGGGTGCTTTAGCATTGGCAGATATTCCTAAGCGCATGCTAGTGATTGGCGGCGGCATTATTGGCTTAGAAATGAGTACGGTATATGACGCGCTTGGCACAAAAGTCAGTGTGGTTGAATTTATGGATGGCCTCATTACAGGCTGCGACCGTGACTTGGTGCGTCCGCTGCAAAAGCGAATGGAAAAACGCTTTGAGCGCATTATGCTATCGACCAAAGTGTCTAAAATCGAAGCCAAACCTGATGGTATTCATGTGAGTTTTGAGGGTCAAGGTGTTGAAGATGACTCAGCACCTAAAGAACCGCAAATATATGACCGCGTATTGGTGTCAATCGGCCGCCGTCCTAATGGCAAAAACATTGGCGCAGAACACGCAGGCGTAGCGGTGGATGAGCGTGGTTTTATTGCGGTAGATAAGCAAATGCGCACAAATGTCCCGCATATCTTTGCCATTGGCGATATCGTTGGCCAACCCATGTTGGCACACAAGGCCACGCATGAAGGTAAAGTAGCAGCGGAGGTGATTGCAGGGCACAAAACAGAGTTTGTAGCTAGCGTCATTCCTAGTGTCGCTTACACCGATCCTGAAATTGCCTGGGTGGGTATGACAGAAACTGAGGCCAAAGCCAAAGGTATTGAGATAGAAAAGGCTAGCTTCCCTTGGGCCGCCAGTGGTCGCGCTATTTCTGTGGCGCGTACAGAAGGCTCAACCAAATTGATTTTTGATAAAGACACGCACCGCGTCATTGGCGCGGGCATTGTGGGTGTCAATGCCGGCGAGTTATTGGCAGAAGCGGTATTGGCGATTGAAATGGGTGCTGATGCGCATGATTTAGGTTTGACCATACACGCCCACCCTACACTGTCTGAAACAGTCTGTTTTGCCGCAGAAATGAAAGAAGGCACCATTACTGATATGTTGCCGCCTAAAAAACGCTAACCTGTATGGGTCACCCAGACTTTTTAGCCAACTTACAAAAGCTGCTCTCAGCCGACCGGCTCTTTACCGACCCGGTCGATTGTTATGCATACGCTTACGATAACTCACGTAATTACCATAGCCCAATGGCGGTGGTATTTCCTTTAAATGCAGAAGAAGTGTCTGCAATCATTAAGCTCTGCAATCAATTCAAAATCCCCGCCATACCCCGTGGTAGAGGCACGGGTACGGCCGGTGGCAGTGTGCCGGAGATAGGCGGCGTGGTGATTTCGCTGGAGCGCATGACCAACATTATCAGCGTGGATGGCGATAATCGCATGGCGATTGTGGAACCCGGCGTGCTGAATCAAGTATTACAAGATGCGGTAAAACCGGCAGGCTTTTTTTGGCCGCCCGACCCTTCCAGTGCCGCCTATTGCAGCATAGGTGGCAACTTAGCCACTTGCGCGGCAGGCCCACACGCAGTTAAATATGGCGTGGCGCGTGACCATATTCTTGGCCTAAAAGCGGTGACTGGCAATGGCGACATCATTAAAACTGGCTGCTACACCAGTAAGGGTGTGGTCGGTTATGATTTAACGCGTTTAATCATCGGTAGCGAAGGCACGCTTGCCATCATTACCGAGGCCACGCTAAAACTAACACCGCTGCCTAAACACACAGGCGGCCTGACGGCAGAGTTTATTGATACTTATAGCTGTGCCAAAGCCATTGCGGCCATTATGGCGCAGCCTTACACGCCTAGTGCGTTAGAGTTTTTGGATAACGGCGCGCTCAATTTAATCCGCAACAAACACAAAAACTTGTTACCCGATAATGCCAAAGCATATTTGATGATTGAAGTAGATGGCAGCCAACAAGAAATATCCGAAGCCACCGAGGCGATTTTACAAGCTTGCCAAGTGGATGGCCTGATTGAAGCCAAACCAGCGCACGACACCAAAGCATTGTGGGCAGCACGCAAGGCACTCTCCCCGTTACTAAAAGACATTGCGCCTAAAAAAATCAATGAAGACATTGCGGTGCCGGTGTCTCACTTACCCGAGTTACTGACAGGCTTGGAGAAATTAAGCAGCCAATATCAAATCAGCAACGTGAATTTTGGTCATGCTGGCAATGGCAATATCCACGTTAACTTGTTGGTGAACCCAGATAACGCAGAAGAAATGCAACGCGCGTATGCCTGCTTGGATGAAGTATTTAGTTTGGTGTTGTCGCTGCAAGGTACGCTGTCTGGTGAGCATGGCGTGGGGATGGCCAAACGGCCATTTGTGTCGCGCGAGATAGACGCAACGACCATGGCACTGATGAAACAACTTAAACTGACGTTTGACCCGAATAATATTTTAAATCCAGGTAAGCTGTTTCCAGCCACTTGAATACTAATTATGTAATCTGAGCCTTTAAGTTACCGGGCAAGCCGCGTCTTTAATTTCTGTACCTGGAAAATCTGGCTGGTTCTTTTTCAGTTGATCTAGCAAGGTCGGCGTAATGCCCTCTAGTACTAATGAAGAATGGCCATTGCCTTTATTCCTCACCGACTTGACCACTTCGCGCACGCCTTTACGTTGCAGCTCTTGCACTAATCGAGTAGCAAGCTTTTCATCTTTAAACACGCCAAACGAAATAGCGTTACGCCATTTGGGTTCTTGTACGATAAAAAAATCTGCTATCCCTAAAGCCTTCAGTTGTTCCGCCCGTTCTTGCGTGGCTTGTGCTGTGGCTAAAGGTGGCCGGTACACCCAATAGCGCACAGACTCTTGTGAGCTTTGCTGGACCACATTGCTTTTA
>DASWSZ010000063.1:0-5557 GCA_036402395.1 Methylophilus sp. | reverse complement strand
TAGGCATTATTGGTGGCACGGGGCTAGCAGAGCTAGCCAATTTAACAGTGCAAAAGCGTTTAATTGCGCGCACACCTTATGGTGAGGCTTCGCAGCCATTGGTGTTTGGTGAAATTAACGGCGAGCAAGTGGTGTTTTTAGCACGCCATGGCGCAGGTCATACCATCCCACCGCATGCAGTGAATTACCGCGCTAATATTTGGGCCTTGCAGTCGGTTGGCGTGACCAAGCTATTGGCGATTGCCACAGTGGGCGGCATAGGCAGCGCGCTTAGGCCGGGCGATATTGTATTGCCAAATCAGATTATTGATTACACGCATGGTCGCAAAAATACTTACCACGATGGCGTAGAGTTACCAGTCAAACACATCGATTTTACTGAGCCGTATGATGGCCAATTGCGCGAAGCCTGTTTGCGCGCTGCCACTAAAATTAATCAATCCATTCACGCTAGTGGTGTCTATGCTTGCGTACAAGGGCCACGTTTAGAAACAGCGGCTGAAATTAATCGTCTAGAGCGTGACGGCGCGACGTTAGTGGGCATGACTGGTATGCCGGAAGCGGTATTGGCGAGAGAGCTAGGCATTGCTTACGCTGCGCTGTGCCCAGTCGCCAATTACGCTGCGGGCCGTGGTGATAGCTTGAAGGAAATCCGTTTTGAAACCTTGATGGCCTTGCTCAATCAAACCATGATTAAGGTAATGACGCTGATAGAGCAGCTAGTCAAAGAAAAGTAATTTTTTATTATGGCGATTAAACAAGTATTACGCATGGGGGATCCGGTGTTACTGCAACAAGCCGCAGCAGTGACTGCGTTTGATACGCCTGAGTTGCATTCCTTGATACAAGATATGCAAGACACCATGGCGCATATGAATGGGGCTGGCATTGCCGCACCGCAAATAGGCGTTAGCCTGCGCGTGGTGATTTTTGGTGTGGGCAGTAATCCGCGCTACCCAGATGCCGAGCAGGTGCCTTACACCGTATTAATTAACCCGACTTTACACTATATTGGCGATGAAATGGAGGACGGCTGGGAAGGGTGTTTATCTGTGCCGGGCTTGCGTGGCGTCGTGCCTAGATATCAACGCTTGCATTACACCGGCTTTGACCAGTTCGGCAATGTGATTGATCGCATGGTGTCTGGCTTCCACGCACGCGTGGTGCAGCACGAATGTGATCACCTTGATGGCGTGTTATACCCTATGCGTATCAAAGATTTATCAAAATTTGGCTATATAGACGTACTTTTTCCCGGGCAGGATATTCCAGATGATTAATTCTTTGCTATAATGCCGTCTTTCGCGCATATCTGAACCATACGATGTTGACGAAAAATGGAGGAGTGGCAGAGCGCAAGGTTTTAATATGGGCATGCTACAGTCTTCAAGACTGTTGTAACCAATAGTCTTAAAAGTGTAAGTGATTGAAAATGGAAGAGTGGCAGAGCGGTTTAATGCTACAGTCTTGAAAACTGTCGTGGGTGCGAGCCCACCGTGAGTTCGAATCTCACCTCTTCCGCCAAGATAATAAAAAGCCCCTTAATCGGGGCTTTTTGCTATTTTACGTTCGCTAGTTGTTGAGCCAGAAAATGGCTACTAATCTAGTATTATTTAGTGCTACAGGCTTTTTTCAGGGCGCTGCTCCAAGTAGACTTAGGTGCTATTTTCTTCCATCCTTTTTTGCTGTACTGCTGCCCCATTACTTTTTGACCCTTGCCCATGTGACCTGCATACACGGTCAAGCTTAAAACATTGTAGACTTTCTTATTACAGTCAAATTGCGTGTGTGTGACTTGCGACAATGAAGTGGCGAGGTCTATCACTTTCGGGTTAGTGGCGTTAGCTAGAGTGTACATTTCCGCAATCTGTTGATGTTTTTTGATGGTTTTTTGGTCGTAGTAAACGTCGCTGTTTTCATCCGAAGTTAATAACGTCCATTCTGCCGAGGCGTGGCTGCTAGTAAACAGCGTTAGCAGTATAAAGACGATTTTGAACATGATAAACATCCTGTCATGATGTGATGGTAACGGTGGTGCTTGATTTAATCACTAAAAGTAGCCAAACAAAGCGCTTAATTAATGTGAGTATAGCGCTACTATTCAGCAAATGAGTACTTTCTGTACAGCAATTTAAGCAGCTTTGCGATTAAACTACTAGGCAAATAAAGTTTGAGTCATTTGCCAACTAACGCTGTTAATACTGATGATGCGCTTAACTACATGTTCCATCATGCTGTTTTCTATTAGCGATAGGATAGGGCTTTGCAGAGCAGTCTGCCTACCAATCAGGCCAGAGTTCAGCCCACAGTATAGTCAGCTTGGTGTATAATCTTGCAACTTCGATAGCCGTTTTAGCTAACAGCATGGAGGCAACTGCCTACCTAGTTATAGGCGCAGCTGCTCACAACAGCCTGAAAATCGCTGTAAAACAACAGCTTAGCTTAAGTTTTTCAGGCATTAACACTTTAAAGTATTTTTTACGAAGTTGGCGATAGTACAAGCTTAATGCGGGTAATGCTGTGTTAAGACGCTTTTCAGCCAGACATTTTATGTCGCTTAAAGCGGCATTTTTATTTAACATTCAGTCATTTATAAGGAATACTCATGACACAAATTATTATTGATCACAATCCATCAGCAGAAAAATTGAAAGAGTTAGGCGTAACTAGCTGGTCTACATGGGATTGCGCACCATCAAAATTCCCGCTTGATTTCAGCATGACAGAAAAAGCCTATGTATTAGAAGGCGAATTCCATGTGACACCACAAGGTGGCGAAAAAGTAGTGATTAAAGCTGGTGACTATGTTGAGTTTCCTAAAGGTTTGAAATCACAATGGGAAGTCGTTAAAACATTGAAAAAACATTATAAACACTTCTAATATTGAATTTCAGTATTGATTTGTTTTAATATAAAGCCTTGAGTTATCAAGGCTTTTTTGTTTTTAACAAAGGAGAGTGTGATGAGTAAAATTACGGTTGAAAAGCCAGACCCTGCGAAACTGGCGGCTTTAGGGGTCGCTAGCTGGCCAATCTGGACTAAGGAAGTGTCAACCTTTCCGTGGAGTTATAGCTCAAAAGAAATTGCTTACATTCTAGAAGGGGAAGTGACAGTAACCCCTACAGACGGTGAAGCTGTGAGTTTTTCTGCTGGAGATTTGGTGACGTTTGACACCGGCTTAAGTTGTACGTGGCAAGTGAAAAAAGCGCTTAAAAAGCATTACCATTTTGATTGAGTCTACGATGGTAGAGGCAATCAATGCTTAAGTATGGCGATTTAACGTTACCTAAACTTAAAGCGTACCGAGTGCAGTGGCCAGATTTTGCAAGCGATCAGCCGTTAACGGTTGGCCGTTGTTGGCTGAGATTAAAAAGCTATCTTCTACGCGATTACCCAGCGTATTGATTTTGGCATTATGCAGTGCCACTTGATGCGCCAGAAATTGCTGGGCAATTTGCGCTAATAATCCCGGCCTATCATTGGCAATAATTTCTAAATGATGAAACCGACTGTTGACGTCTGCGGTGAGCCGAATATTGGTTTTAATTGGCATATGCTTCACTTGACGATTAACGCGGCCTAACACAGGAGCCGCCAGTGTTTGATTTTGCGCAAGATTCTTGGTGAGTTCCCCCTCAATAAGTTTTAATAAACCACTGTAACTTACTTGCTTAGTCGATTGTTCTAAAACAATAAAATCATCCAGTGCATAGCCGTGCTCGGTAATAAATATTTTGGCTTGGCCTATGCTGTAGTGCATGCTTTCAAAAAATTGGCAGATGCGTGCAAAAATATCATTACGGTCTTTGGAGTAGATTAATACTTGTATACCGTCGCCTTTAGGGCTTAATCTGGCACGTACAATCGGTTTCTCAGTACTTTGATGCGGCATCAAAATACGGCTATGCCAAGCAATTTCATCGCCCTCAAAACGCACAAAGTAATGCTCTCCAAAGCTATCCCAAAGTCGATTAATAGAGGCTGGTTTGATACCAAATGCGGTGAGTTTTTGGCTGGCGGCCAGTTTGCGTTGTTGAATCTGTACTTTGGAATCAGTGGCTTGCGTGCGTAGGACATTCAGCGTGAGTTGATACAGGCTTTCTAACAGCCTGGCTTTCCACGCATTCCAAACCGCCGGGCTAGTGCCGCGGATGTCCGCCACCGTCAATAAATACAAGGCCGTTAGCCGATATTCAGAACCTACAAATTGGGCAAATTGAATAATGACTTCAGGGTCGGATAAGTCGGTTTTTTGGGCAGTACTGGACATTTTAAGGTGTGACTGTACCAACCAAGCCACCAATTCAGTATCTGGCTTGGGCAGGCCGTGTAACTTACAAAAGCGCTTGGCATCTACCGTGCCTAAGTCGGAGTGATCGCCACCGCGGCCTTTGGCAATGTCATGAAATAGCGCCGCCAGATAGAGCAGATAAGGTTTATCGAATACCGCAAACAATTTGCTACAGAGCGGAAACTCGTGGCTGAGTTCTGGTTTAGAAAAACGCCGTAAATTACACAGCACATTCAAAATATGTTCATCAACGGTGTAGACATGAAATAAATCATGCTGCATTTGCCCGATGATTTTACCAAAAGCTGGGATATATTGCCCTAATACGCCATAGCGATTCATATTAATCAATGCATTATTGACGCCATGCGGGTGTGACAATATGTTTAAAAACATGGATTTATTATGGCTATGATGTCTAAAGTCGTGGTCGATAGACTTTTTAGCCACTTGTAGCGCTCGGATTAAACCGGCGCTAAAGCCTTGTATCTCAGGGTGTGTTTGCATGACATAAAAACTCTGCAAAATAGCCGCTGGATATTCTTGAAACAGGTGCGGATGGTTGGCCACTAACAAACCATCTTTGACCGCAAAGTGCGCGTTGATATTGACTGCTTGCGAACTCTCCAAGTCATTGGCTTGGAAGGTTTTCAGTAGCAATTCGTTCATTAAACTAATGTATTTAACGCTTTCATAATAGCGGTACATTAACTGCTCGCTCGCGCGTTTTTTGCTGTTATTGCTTAGGCCTAAGTCAGCGGCTAATTCGTTTTGAAAGTCAAACAGCAGGCGGTCTTCACGGCGTTTGGCCAAATAATGTAAACGCACGCGTAAGTTTTTTAAGTTATTCTCATGACGGCGTATCAGCTTGAGTTCATCCGCTGAAATAATCTGCGCTTTGGCTAAATCTGACCATTGCGTGCCAATGCGCTGGCTGTTGGCTATCCACAACACCATATTCAGGTCGCGCAGTCCGCCTGGGCTTTCTTTGATATTAGGCTCAAGACTATAGGCAGTATCGTTAAATTTAGCATGACGCTGCTGTTGCTCTTTGAGTTTTTTCTCAAGGAAACTGGCTGGTTGCAACATGTCACGCGTTGCTTGAGCAAAACTGACATAACGCTGCTTGGGACCACAAATTAAGCGTGACTCCAATAAGTTGGTCAGCACAGTCACATCTTGCTGCGCTTCACTAATACATTCTTGTTGTGTACGCACGCTATGGCCTACATTAAGACCGATATCCCACAGCGCACCTACCAAAGC
>DASWSZ010000062.1:0-14401 GCA_036402395.1 Methylophilus sp. | reverse complement strand
TAGCCTACGGTTTTACCTTCCATGTCACTCACCTTAACATCCTTCACTTTGGCTTTGGCATGGGCAAATACAGAAACGCCCTCAACAAATAAAGGCGTCTTGTGCCAGTAATATCGGTCTTTATTGTCTAAGGTAATGGTGGCATCAAAGCAGCCTACGTATTTACCTATCAATGAGAGATACATGCATCTGGCAAAAGGTAAGGTGAGGTATTTCACTTCTATGCCTTTTTGCTTAAATGCTTGCTTAATGAGCTCTGGCGTCAAGCCTTGCGGCCCTGATTTGTCTGGTTTCATTGAAGAGTAGGGCGCCCAATCGTCTTCCGCCACCAGTGTGATGGTTTCCGCATGGCTAGCGAACGCTGTCACCATGCAAAATAGTGCACATAAAATACGCTGCATTGCATCACTCCTTTATAAACATTGCTGGCATGGCGGGTGAATGGGGGCTGGTTATGGCTCCATGTCCATCAGCACAGCCACCGGTAAATAAAATGTAAAGTGCGTACCTTGACCAGGTGCAGATTCAAACTCTAAGCGGCCGGCTAATTTACGCAACACTAGGTTATAGACGATATTCAAGCCTAAGCCAGAACCGCCTTTGCCACGTTTGGTGGTAAAAAACGGTTCAAAAATGCGCTCATGTAAAGATTTAGGCACGCCCACGCCATTGTCGCGATACTCAATAATGACGGTGCCATCGTCTTCACGCACAGCAATGCTAATTTGTGGCTCTAGTATCAGCTCAAAGGCATGGCGTATGCTGTTCATAATTAAGTTGGATAACACTTGCGTTAGTACGCCGGGCAGGCTAATCATGGTCAAGTCTGGCGGGCAGTCTAGTTTGACGGTGACCGGTAATTTTTTGGTGACCGGCACCAAGCTTTCAATTAAGGCATGAATCACTTGATACACATAAAACTCACAACATTTTTCTGACAGTTGGTCTACTGCTGTCATTTTAAAATCTTTGATTAATCGAGTGGCGCGGTTCAGATTGCTAGACAGCATGGTTTGGCTGTCTATGGCCGTTTCTATCAATGATTTCAGGCTTGCTTCTGTCATGCTTTCATCACGTAACTGAGTTTGCATCGAGATCAAAGTCTCTTCCAGCACTGAAGCCGCAGTGACGGCGACCCCTAGTGGGGTGTTGACCTCATGCGCTACGCCTGCCACTAGGCCGCCTAATGCCGCTAGTTTTTCCGATTCGATGAGTTGAGTTTGTGCTGATTTCAATTGATTAATGCTTTGCGTCAATGCTTTGGTACGCTCTAATACCGTGACTTCTAGGCTCTCGGAATACATTTGCATTTGTTCTTCGGCCGATTTTACATAGCTAAGATGGTTAGACATGGCTTCCAAGTGTTGATTAGTCAACTGCGTCAGCAAGCCAATTTCGTCTTATTCATGCCCAGCCGGCTCTACCAGTCTTGTTTTTTCTGGCGCGTCTATATCCACTTGCTTAATCGATTGAATGACGCTGACCAGAGGCTGTGTGACCATCAGGTAAAATAGGCCTAAGAACACAGCGGTCAGTACTAGTGCAAACAGCATGGTGCTGGCCAGGCTAACCCATGCGCGCTCTAAAAAAGCCTTGCCGTAATAATAAGTATCGGTGGTGATTTCTAATTGGCCTAGGGTTTCTTTATGGTCGCTAAATTGCCAGGCCAAGTCCCAGCGTTGTAACATGGTTTGGCTAAATAGCATATCGCTTAACTGACGCTGTTGTGGCGCAATCAGCGCCATATTTTGTTCGGCAAATACTTCACCTTCGCTTAATAGTAGTTTGCAAGAAGTGACGCCGGGGTGTTTTAACACGCCCCGCAATAACTCGTGAGCAGTGGCTTGGTCTAGGCTAAACAACAGGGCAGTGGCCGGTGTTCTCACAACCGTAGATAAGTTTTGCATGTCCTCATGCATGAGCTTTTTCTGTTGCCCGTAGTCAAGATAAATCTGCAAGGCACTAATCATTAGGCCCACCACAAAGCCAATCAGCATCACCGCTCTAATCAGCTTAAAAGATAAGCTATGGATAGGGTTTACTAACGCCATATATTGCCTCCAGTATGGTCTAGGCAAAACAATAGATCAGACATCGCGCGTAGACCGTAATACATGCTTAATGACTTGGAAAAGTATCGGGATGCCGACTGCAAATATCGACAAATTCGTCATAATGCGTGACAAATAAATCCACCAGCAGCGGGTCAAATTGTTTGCCGCGTTCTGCCACAATAAAGTCAAGCACGTCGTTGGCAGTCCAAGCGGGTTTGTAACAACGTTTAGAACTGAGTGCATCAAATACATCCGCCAATGCAGTTATACGGCCGACAATCGGGATGTCTTCGCCTTTTAATTGTTTGGGGTAACCATTGCCGTCCCAACGTTCATGGTGGGTGCCGGCAATTTGTGTAGCAATCTGCATCAACTCGCTTTTGGAGCGCTGCAGTAAGGCGACGCCGTAATCCACATGTTTTTTCATCATGTCCCATTCGGCAGGGTCAAGCTTTTCCGGTTTATGCAAAATCGTATCGGGAATCGCAATTTTGCCAATATCATGTAGCGGCGAGGCAATTCTAACCAAGGTAGACTCGTACTCGGTAAGGCCACATAGTTGCGCCAAACGTTGGCTAACCAGCGCTACGCGCAGAATATGCGCGCCGGTTTCGTTGCTGCGTGCTTCTACGATATGGGTGAGTGTAAACACCAACTCTTTGGAGGACTCTTGTAAATCGTCTTGCAGATTGATATTGCCAAACGTGACTGCCAGATTTTGCACATAAATCTCTAACAATTGGCGGTCTAAATCGTTGAGGGCGGTGCGATGTGAGATATACACCAGTTCGCTGCCACCCGCTTGTGTCGCACAATAAAACACATAGGCATCTGGATAATGTTGTGAAATTTTTAAAGCCAGCACCTCTTCAAATCGTTGTGCCACGATGGCGGGCAAGCTTTCAAACTTGCCTTCTTTTTCAAATGTATGGGTCTGGTTGGTGGTGGTTAGTATCCTAGCGCTTTGATGGTTTCTGTTTTTGCCGGGCACATCAATACAGTAAATTTCAGACTCTTCAAAGTGATGCAGTAAAATCATTTGCTCTAATGCTGCCAAAGCAAAGTGACTAAAGCTGCCGCTGTCTTGTACTTTTGCGCACGATTCAATCACTGTTTGCAAACCGTCGCGTTGCGCCTCAATCACTGCTAGGTCACGATAAGCGCGCAGCATGGAGTACATCAGCGTGCGCAGTTTTTGCTTGGTGAGGTCGGTTTTTTCGCGGTAGTCATCGATGTCATACTCGCGTATCACGCGGTCTTCCGGCGCTTGACCAGCTTGCCCGGTGCGCAATACTAGGCGCACCTTATGATTGCCTTGGTCTACGCGTAAGTGTTTAACTAGCTCTAAGCCAGCGTGCTCGCTTTCCATCACCACATCCACCAAGGCCAGTGAAATATCATCACGCTGGGCAAATAAGCTTCTGGCTTCTTCACCCGAATAGGCAGAAATAATCTGCACTTCGCGATTTTCAAATTGAAAATCTCTGAGCGCTAAGCGTGTGACTGCATGCACCTCTGGGTCATCATCGACAATCAGCACGCACCACACCAATGATTCTTCGGTGCTAGGCACTACCTGTTCTACTAACGGTGCTTTTTTCAGAAAATCTATCATCGCATCAGTCTTTAATAAATAGTCTAGTATTCTGTTCAGTCAATATGCATGCCGTTGACTTGTTAGGGTAATCAGCGCGCATTTGATCTAGCCTAGCAAGTGCCATCGTTGCTAATCCTCTAAACAGGCAGACTCGTTGATGGGTTTTGCTTGTAGGTAAAGGCTTAATTAATCATACAGGTGTATAACGGCGTTTGATTCTCAGAATTGAGGGCTATTTAGCACTTTGTTGGTAAAAATATGTAAAGCCTTGGCTAAGTAGTATGTGTTGGCGCGTAAAACAAATTTGCATTAACCTGAACACTCTATGGCAGAATAACATTCATGCAAACTACTCAACCCGAATTGCTGGTTAAGGCCACCTGTGCAGCATGTGGCTTGCTGTGTGATGATGTGGCGCTATATAGCCATGGCAACACAGTGACATTGTCGCCAGCCACTACTTGTCAAAAAAGTATTGCGTTTTTTGCGCAACTGCCACAAGCAATTTCACCAACGATTGCCGGTAAGCCAGTACCGCTAGCCCAAGCGGTGCAGCATGCCGCTGCTTTAATAAGCGCCAGTCAGCAACCGCTGATCTCTGGTTTGAGTACAGATTTACATGGGTTTAGAGCGGCCTACCAATTAGCACAAACAGCTAAAGCAGACTTGGCGCATATGAATGCCAGCAGCACTTGGCGCAATGTGAAAGTGTTGCAAAGCACAGGTTGGCAAACCACCACACTGACTGAAGTGCGTAACCGCGCCGATGTGATTGTCTGCATAGGTACCGACGTAGTGACGCATAATCCACGCTTTTTTGAGCGTATGGTATGGCCGCAACAGGCGATGTTTGTAGACAACAATGCGCGTGAAGTCATTTATTTAGGTGGTGAACACTTAAATACACAAGCGGGCATTTCGCCTACAGGCAAGTTGCCTACAGTGTTGCCTTGTAAAGTGACTGATTTACCTGAAGTCACGTCAGCCTTGCATGCTTTGGTGCTAGGTAAAACGCTTAAAGTACAACAGGTGGCTGGCATTGCGTTGGCCGATTTAATGCAAGTGGCAGAGCGTTTGAAACAAGCCAAGTACGCAGTATTGCTGTGGGTGGCCAAAGAGCTAGATTTTCCGCATGCCGAACTCACGATTCAACAAATCACGCAAACCGTGACGGCGTTAAATGAAACCACGCGCGCCGGTGCCTTGGCGTTGGGCGGTAGCGATGGCGATACCACAGTGAATTATGCCCATACTTGGTTAAGCGGGTTGGCGATACCACAAGAAACGTTACCTGCGCACGATGCCTTGGTGTGGGTGAATAGTTTTAGCCCTACTAAAGCAGTGCCTGTGACTCATGCGCCGCTGATGGTATTGGGGCATCCGGCAACCCAGTTTGACCAACAGCCGGATGTGTTTATCCCGATTGCCACCCCCGGATTAGACTGTACGGGTACCTTATTTAGAGTGGATTCATCCGTGGTATTACCACTTAAACAACTATATCAAAGCAATTACCCAACACTGGCGCAAGTGTTGGCGCAGATTGAGGGCTTGCTGGCATGATCACTTTACTTAAAAATGGCAAGCTATACGACCCAGCCCATGGCAAAGACGGTGTAGTGCAAGATATTTATATCCGTGACGGGCGTATTATTGCCAAACCAAGTGATACAGAGAAGATCAATCAAAGTATTGATTTGCAGGGTAAAGTAGTGATGGCAGGCGCCATTGATATGCATAGCCATATTGGTGGCGGCAAAGTAAATATTGCCCGCATGATGTTGCCGGAGTATCAAGCCACCAAACAGTTAAGCGAGCCTGAAGCACATATTTGTACGCCCAATTGTAGCCATATGGCCACGCCTAGCACCACAGATACCGGCATGCGCTATATAGAAATGGGCTACACCGCTGCCTTTGAACCAGCCATTTTAGCCATCAATGCGCGCCAAGCGCACTTGGAAATGGGCGACACGCCGATGATAGACAAAGGCGGCTACGCCATGCTTGGCAATGATGATTACTTTTTGCGTTTATTGGCCAGCAAAGCTGACCAAAAAGTCATCAACGATTATGTAGCGTGGACGCTGCATGCTACGCAAACCATCGGCATTAAAGTGGTCAATCCGGGCGGTATTTCTGCTTTTAAGTTTAATCAACGCAGGCTTAATTTAGACGAAAATAATGCGCATTACCAAGTGACGCCACGGCAGATTTTGCAAACCTTAAGCCGTGCCGTGCATGAGCTGGGCATTGCCAAGCCTTTGCATGTGCATTGCAATAATTTAGGCGCAGCCGGTAACTTTCAAACCACCTTAGATACCATGGGCGCTAGTGATGGCGTGCCTATGCACCTGACGCATATCCAGTTTCACAGCTACGGCACAGAAGGCGATAAGAAATTTTCCTCCGCCGCCGCGCAAATTGCGCAAGCGCTTAATCAACATAAACATATTACTGCTGATGTTGGCCAAATTTTGTTTGGACAAACGGTGACGGCGTCCGGCGACAATATGATGCAGCACCTCAATGCCAAGTTTGCCAACCCGAAAAAATCGGTGATTATGGACATTGAATGTGACGCTGGCTGTGGCGTGGTACCGTTTAAATACCGTGACCAAAATTACGTCAATGCCTTGCAATGGGCGATTGGTTTGGAAATCTTTTTAAGTGTAGAAGACCCTTGGCGCATTTTCTTGACCACCGATCATCCTAACGGCGCACCGTTTACTAGCTACCCACATTTAATTCGCTTGCTCATGGACAAAAGCTTTAGAAATGAAGCCTTTGCTAAACTGAATTTAGACGCACAAGCCATGAGTAATTTAACTAGTTTGCAGCGCGAATACAGTTTGTACGAGATTGCCATTATGACGCGTGCAGGTGCTGCTAAATTAATAGGCTTGCACGACCGTGGCCATTTGGGTGTAGGTGCAGCGGCCGATATTACCGTATATACCGATCAGGCCGACCGTGAAGCCATGTTTACCAAGCCAGATTATGTGTTTAAAGACGGTGAGCTGGTGGTGAGAGACGGTAAAGTTGTCAAAGTGGTATGGGGTAAAACGCATACATCCAAGCCAGCGTTTGATATCGGCGTGGAAACAGGCTTGCAAGACTATTTTGACAAATACCATACATTACAACTAGCCAATTTTAAAATCAGCAACGATGAGATGGCGCAAGATGGTCGCAATCAAGTGGTTAATCATTTTAAATCGTAAACATTTTTGAAAGTGATGCATGAGTCGTTTATACGGGAATCAACATAGAGCACTGCAAGTTGAGTTTGGCACGACGCAATTAGCGGATCGTGTAGAAGACATTGCTTGTAAAACAGAATTTGATGCGGATGCCAAAGGTTTTATTGAGCACATGGATATGTTTTTTTTGTCCAGTGTGGATCACCAAGGCAGACCCACCGTGTCTTACAAAGGCGGTGATGCTGGTTTTGTGAAAGTGGTGGACGCTAACACACTCATGTTTCCTAGCTATGATGGTAACGGCATGTTTTTCTCGATTGGAAATATCAGCACAAACCCACAAGTGGGCTTGCTGTTTATCTCGTTTGAAAAGCCACATCGTATACGGGTGCAGGGTACAGCCAAGCTTTCAAGAGAGCCCGCATTGCTTTCTCATTACAAAGAGGCCGAGTTTGTGGTGTTGGTAACACTTTCAGAGCTCTGGCAGAACTGTCCACGCTATATCCATCAAATGGAAAAAGTGCGTGAATCCAGATATGTGCCTAGACAAGCATGCGAAACGCCAGTTGCTGAATGGAAGCGCATTGATTTAATGCAAGATGTGATCTTGGAAAAAGATAAAGAAAAAGTGGAAGCCATAGGGACAATAGATATTGACTCTTGGGTTGAGAAAATTAAAGCGGGTCATCCAGAAGCATAATCATAATGAACAACACACTATGAATATTAACGGCGTACAGATAGACGACACCTTTGCTGAAGCCTTTAATATGCGCGGCACGCGGGTATTGATTACCGCGCAAAATTTAAAGTGGGCTTACCATGCAGCCAATGCCATGACAGGTTTTGCCACCAGCGTAATTGGTTGTGGCGTAGAGGCGGGCATAGAGCGCGAACTGAGCGCTGACGAAACGCCAGATGGCCGCGTCGGTGTCAGTATTTTGATGTTCGCCATGGGCAGTAAAGTGCTGATGCAACAGCTGGAAACACGCATGGGGCAATGTATTTTAACTTGCCCAACCGCCGCGGCATTTTCGGGCATTGAATCTGAGGACGAAATTAGTCTAGGCAAAAACCTACGTTATTTTGGCGATGGTTATCAAATCGCCAAACTTATCCCCAATGCACAAGGTAACAACAAACGTTATTGGCGCATCCCTGTGATGGATGGCGAATTTTTAACAGAAGAATCCACTGGCATGGTGCGCGCCATTGGTGGCGGTAATTTTTTAGTGCTAGGCCAAAGTCAGCCACAAGTGCTGGCTGCCTGTGAAGCAGCGATTGATGCCATGAAAAAAATCCCCAACGTGATTATGCCGTTCCCCGGTGGCGTGGTGCGCTCTGGCTCCAAAGTGGGCAGTAAATACCCCAAAATGTTTGCCAGCACCAATGATGCGTTTTGTCCGACCTTAAAAGGGTTGGTCAAAACAGAATTGGACATGGACATTGAAAGCGTGATGGAAATTGTGATTGACGGGCTGACATTTGAAGACATTGCACGCTCGATGAAAGTCGGCATAGAAGCGGCCTGTAGTTTGGGCGTACAGGCTGGCATCAAGCGTATTTCTGCCGGTAACTATGGCGGAAAACTAGGCCAACATCACTTTAAACTGCATGACATTTTGGGCGGAGTTTCTGCATGAGCGCGCTGACCTTTACCTTAAAAGCGAATATCACTGTACCTATCGATTGCAGCAGACTGACACCGAATGGCTTGGCTGCCTTAACGCCTAGCGAGATAGAGCATCTGGTATTAACCCCTACCAAGTACACAGTATCGGATGTGTTTGCGCTGACTGGCGAGGATGCACAACAAATGGTATTTAAAAACGCTAAGCCACATTTACATCATATTGGCCACAGCATGAGCACAGGTAGCATTACTATTGAGGGTGATTGCGGCGATTTTTTGGGCAGCCAAATGCAAGGCGGTACGCTGATTTGTAAAGGCAACGCCGGTGAGCGCGCGGGGGATAAAATGCGCCGTGGCTTGTTGTTGATTGAAGGCAATGTAGGCGAATACTGTGGCGCGTCTATGATTGCAGGCACTATCGGTGTATTGGGCAATGTTGGCGCACGCCTGGGCTATGGCATGCGCCGCGGGACATTATTATTAGCAAAAACACCCACCTTATCCGCCACTTGGCTAGATTGCGGCATGCATACCTTACCGTTTTTAAATATTCTGTATCAATCCTTTAAATTGCTGGACACTGCGTTTGCCCAAGTGACCAACCAACGTGTACAGCGCTGGATGGGTGATGTATCGCATAGCGGTAAGGCTGAAATTTTGGTCATTCAGTCGCAGCTTTAACAAAAAATCACAATCAAAAGGAGTGTGCTGGACTATGTCATTGCAAGATAAATCGCCAGTGTCTTTACTAGATAAATTGCAAGGTGAACATGCGGCTTTGCCACCACGCTTTAGTCATCAAGCCATCCTGCTGGCTTGGCTAGGCGCGTTTGTCGCCATGGCAGTGGTGGGCTTGCTTACGCAAAAACTAGCGCATTTACTGATATTGGGCTCGTTTGGCGCGTCTTGCGTGATTTTATTTGCGTATCCCGATGCTCCGTTTGCACAACCCAGAAATACCATAGGCGGGCACTTTTTAAGTTCTCTGGTGGGGCTGACTGTAATTTCATTATTGGGCGTCACTTGGTGGACGCTGGCAATCGCCGTGGCAACCGCCGTGGCTTTGATGATGTTGACCCGCACTGTACATCCTCCGGCTGGCTCTAACCCTGTCATCGTCTGGTTAATGGCGGCATCACATACTGGCTTAAGCTGGGATTTCTTATGGTTTCCCACTTTATTTGGCGCCATAGCCATCACCATAGTCAGTTTGATCTATAACAACTTAACCCGCGATGGGCGCTATCCTAAATATTGGATATAAAGGTTTAATGTTAAAATAGCGTGGTCTCCACCATGTAATTTTTAGATTGATTTGAGTTCTGCTATGACCCAATACCTGACTGCTGCGTTGTATAAATTTGTCAGCCTACCCGATTACCATGCGCTGCAGGCGCCTATTTTAGAGGCCTGTCTGCACCATCGTATCAAAGGTACGCTGCTGTTGGCGTCAGAAGGCATCAACGGTACCATTGCCGGTGCGCCGGAAGATATCAAAGCGGTATTGGCTTATTTGCGCCTAGACCCACGCTTAAGCGATTTAGAACATAAAGAATCCTACGCCGATACGCATCCGTTTTATCGTATGAAGGTTAAGCTGAAAAAAGAAATCGTCACCATGGGTGTGCCAGGCATTAACCCTAATCATGTGGTGGGTACTTACGTCAAACCAGAAGATTGGAATGCGCTGATTAGCGATCCTGATGTGGTGTTGCTAGATACGCGCAATGATTATGAAGTGAGCATAGGCACGTTTAAAGGTGCGGTAGATCCCAAAACCACGACGTTTAGAGAGTTCCCCACTTACGTTGAGCAACATTTGGATAGTACCAAACACAAAAAAATAGCGATGTTTTGTACTGGCGGTATCCGTTGCGAAAAAGCGTCTTCTTATATGAAGCAGCAAGGTTTTGAAGAGGTCTACCATTTACAGGGTGGCATCCTCAAGTATTTAGAAACCGTGCCGAAAGAACAAAGTATGTGGCAAGGTGAGTGCTTTGTGTTTGATCAACGAGTGGCGGTGAAGCATGGGCTGGAGGTGGGCGATTACGATCAGTGTTATGCCTGCCGTATGCCGCTATCACCAGAAGAATTGAAAAGCCCGCAATATACGCCAGGCATCGCTTGTCCACATTGCTATGACAAAACGTCAGAGCAGAAAAAAGCCGCGCTTACTGAGCGTCAAAAGCAAGTGATTTTGGCCAAGCAGCGCGGTGAAGCCCATATTGGGGAAAAGCAATAAGATAATTCACAAGGAGTGACCGCTGAAATGTACGCGATACGTGAGCAAGAAGCTGTCACAGCCTACCTCAAGTTTTTAAAAAATAAACAGGTGACGCAGGAAAATTTAGCACAGCGCAGCCTGTTTTTAAACACTTTATGTCAGGCTTTGGAGGACAAGCGTTTAGACCGCAACGATTATGCGCGCGCGCTGAATATCGTGATCCGCAAGCATCCGCAAGCGGTACACCATTACATCAAGCTGGCGCGTGAATTTTATCCATTTTGGATGCATGACATCAAAGCCATTGCCGCCTTGAGTCAAAGTTATGATTTTCATGAAACTTTGATTGAGTGGACGCCAGCGCCAACAAGCCTGAAAGCGCTGACCAGCGCTTTAGCGACAGAACTATTTAATGATAGAGAAAGTGCGGCATTAGAGCGTTATCACCATCATTTACATGGCTTAAACGAAGACAAAGCGTTTATTTTAACGAAAATAAAACTCGCCAAAATTATCTTGCTGCGCATGCGTAGCGCACCCAGCATAGACGCCAGTTTATATAGGATTACGGTGGATGCCACGCTGCCGTTGTTCAGATGGAAAAAATCCAAGCAGCTGTTTTTGTACGTGGTGCGCGAGTTTTACTATTTTTGGATTGTACCTTTACCTGCGCAGCAAGCGCATGTGGCCACTTCAGATACGCCGCAGGTTAATACAAACTTTCCCAAAACTTCCACCAGATCTTCTCGTCCTGCGTCGCTTTACCTGCAAGCATAGGATTTTGTGGGTAGTTGGTTTTTAAGATGCGCATGGTGTCGCCTTTGAGGTCATCCATGCCCATAAAGTCATAAGCACTGACCATTAATACTAAGGCTTCTTCTACTGAGCTAGAGTTTGGATAATACTCCATGACATATTTAGCGCGATTGAGCGCTGCCACATAAGCGGTGCGATTCATGTAATAACGCGCCACATGCATTTCGTGTTGTGCCAATGCGTTCACCAAATACACCATGCGCTGGGTGGCATCTTTAAAGTAACGGCTTTTTGGGTAGCGGTCGGTCAGCTCTTTAAACGCGGCAAAAGACAGTTTGAGCGATTTAGGATCGCGGTCAGTAATTTCTTGAGCGGTATATTTTTCTAAAAAGCCACGTTCATTAAACGTTGCCAAACCTTTTAAATAATAAGCATAGTCGACATTGGGGTGGTTAGGGTGCAACTTAATAAAGCGCTCGGCCGCCACTAAACACAGGATGGGGTCTTGTTTTTTGTAATGCGCGTAGGCAATTTCTAGTTGCGCTTGGGTGGCATACACACCATGTGGAAAGCGTGATTCCAGTTTTTGAAAGTAGCCTATCGCTTTGTCATAATCTTTGTCGATCATACTGGCTTCACCAGCGGCGTAAATGCGGTCGGCTTGCCAGCCTTTGGTCTCATCTAATTCAGTGGGCGGGCCAAAGATGGCGCAGCCATTTAAAAATAAAGCTGAAATCAAAACACATATAAGCGGTAAAATACGGTTCACTGTTCAAAACCCACAACAATTAATGAGCGCATTATAACTGATGCGACAAAAAAATATGAAAGAAAGCACACAACAGTTGGTCTCCATTCCTACCCATTTAGGTGGGCAGCGCTTGGATATTGCTTTGCAGAATATATTTCCAGAGCACTCACGCAGCCGCCTGCAAGCGTGGATTAAAGAGGGCTTGGTGCAATTAGACGGCGCTGCCGTCACCGCCAAAACCAAAGTGTGGGGTGGTGAAAAAGTAGCCTTAACGCCACCGCCTAATCTGCAAGAAAATGCCTTTAAACCAGAGGATATCCCGTTAGACATCGTTTATGAAGACGATACTTTATTAATTATCAATAAACCTGCTGGTTTAGTGGTGCACCCGGCCGCCGGCAATTGGAGCGGCACTTTACTCAATGCTTTGCTACATTACTATCCGCCATTGGCCGATATTGCGCGCTGCGGCATTGTGCACAGATTAGATAAAGACACCAGTGGGTTGCTGGTGGTGGCTAAAACCCTAGAAGCGCAAACCAGTTTGGTGAGACAACTGCAAGCACGTACTGTCAAGCGCGAATACCGCGCCATTGTATGGGGACAAATTTGGCGTAACGGTAAGGTGGATCAGCCGATTGGTCGCCACTCGCATGCGCGTACCAAAATGGCGATCTCTCGCACTGGCAAACCGGCTATTACTCATTATGAAGTGCTGGAGCGTTTTGGCACCAACACTTATATGCGCTGTAGCTTAGAAACTGGCCGCACGCATCAAATCCGCGTACATATGCAATACCTGGCAGCGCCTATGGTGGGAGATCCAGTCTATGGCATCGGCAATATTATCCCGCATAAAATGATGTCGCCCGTGTTGCGTGAGGCTATCAGCCAGTTTAATCGGCAAGCGCTGCATGCCATTAAACTTGGGCTGATTCATCCCAAAACCAACGAATTTATGGAATGGCAAATTGAGCTGGCCGATGACATGAAAGGCTTGCTGGAAGCCATGCGTCACGAGGAGCCGCCAGAGGACATTGAGCCATTTGACTTTGGTACCGATGCCAACGGCTTGTATGTGGGCGAGGACGATGACGATTGGGATGACGAAGACTTTGACGATGAAGCGCTGGATGATGAAACCCTAGATGATGAAGCACCTTAAACGATGACTAATTGGGACTTATCGAGTACTTTTATTGTGCCAGATTGGCCAGCGCCGCCGAATGTCAAGGCGTTGCAAACCACACGTCTAGGCGGCGTCAGTGCAGCACCTTATGACAGCTTAAACTTGGGCGACCATGTCAATGACTTATCACTCAATGTGGCTAAAAATCGTCAGTTACTGAATGCATTTGTGCCGTCAGAGCCCGTATGGCTCAAGCAAGTGCATGGCGTACGCGCGATAGATGCAGCACTCAGTAGTTGCTTGGAAAGTGCGGATGCCTCGTTTACGCAGCAAAAAAACGTGGTATGCGTGACCATGACGGCTGATTGTTTGCCGGTATTGTTATGCAATCAAGCCGGTACAGTCGTCGCAGCCGTGCATGCCGGTTGGCGCAGTTTATGTGATGGCGTCATTGAAGCCACTTTGGTCAGTATGCAAGCAGCCAATCCACAACTACAAAGTGCACAACTGATGGCTTGGCTAGGCCCAGCAATAGGCCCCACTGCATTTGAAGTGGGCAGCGAGGTGAGAGCACAGTTTATTGCACAAGACCCCGATGCGGCACTCGCTTTTGTACCTAAGGGCGATAAGTGGCTAGGTAACTTATATCAAATTGCTAGCCAGCGTTTAAACCGCCTAGGCATTACAGCGATATATGGCGCTGGGCTAAGTGGCAGCATGCAAAGTGATACTAGTCAAAGTAATAAAAGTCATCTAGATGGTGAGCAAAGTCAGCTGGTGGAAGTGCAGCCATGGTGTACTTACAGCGATACCGAGCGCTTTTTCTCATTCCGCCGCGATGGCGACACAGGCCGTATGGCAACACTGATATGGTTAAGCGACTGATTCATATATAATGCGCGCTGATTTTTATTGGGACTATTATGCCTTTTATTGAAATGTCACCGTTGGCGTGGATTGTCAGCACCAGTTTGCTGGGCGGAGGCTTAAGCGTGGTGATTGCAGCATTTTTTGCTTTAAATGCACAACGCAAATGGGTGCCGATGCTGGTAAG
>DASWSZ010000061.1:0-27420 GCA_036402395.1 Methylophilus sp. | reverse complement strand
TTGCTGCAGAAAAACAAGCGGCCAATGATGCAATTAAGGCTGAGGCCAGCTTAAAAGATAACTTAAGCAAATTGGGCAGCACCGACTTTACTGTGCGTGAAATTCACCTGCAATGGCAATACGCTTATTTTGTGCAAGCCTCTGCGATTAATCAGCTGCGACGCGACGCGATTGAGCAACTCACACGGACGCGTTTACTTGGTTACCAACGTCCGCCACGACGCGCTGCTGCCGAGCCACCAGCGCTTTATCCGGAGGACACATTAAGCTTTTTAGCCAATGTCTATAATCAAAAAGCACATGCGTTTTACCAGAAACATGGCGTTAAAATGATTGCCAAAGCGTATGAAGCCAATGAAGAGTTAGGCGAAGTGCCATTGATGATTACCAAGCATTGCCTGCGCTTTAGCCACGGGCTATGCCCGAAAGAAGCCAAAGGCGTGATTGGTGTACAAGGCACGGTGACGGCGGAACCGATGACGCTGATTAGCGGCAACGACCGCTATACGCTGAAATTTGACTGCAAACCATGCGAAATGCATGTGATGGGAAAAATCCGCAAGCCGATTTTAAAAATGGGGGCGCCACAAGCTATCCAGTTTTTTGATAAGCGGTCTGTTTAAGTGTAAGCAAACTTAAGTACAGGCGTAATAATTGGTGTTGCAAGCCTAGCGCCTAGTGTTCACTTAGCCCTTTATAACTTAGGCTATTTAAATTAGGCTTTTTTCACAAACTCAGACTTTAGCTTCATGGCGCCAAAGCCTTCAATTTTGCAGTCAATGTCGTGATCGCCTTCTACCAAGCGGATATTTTTGACCTTGGTGCCGACTTTGACCACACTAGACGCGCCTTTTACTTTTAAATCTTTAATCACCGTTACACTATCGCCGTCCTGCAACACGTTGCCATTGGCATCGCAAATGACTTTGTTAGTATCGGTAGGCGGATGTTCAGTGTCCTGATTCCATTCGTGCCCACACTCCGGGCAAATATATAGCCTCTCATCTTCATAGGTGTACTCAGAATGACAGAGCGGGCAAGGCGGAAACTGACTCATGCGTGGGTGAACTTTCTTGTACTCATCATCATGTTGACAAAGCAACGCGTGGCTATTCACCTATGGCAAAGCCCAAACCAAACATGGTTTGGCTATGATTGTAATCGACCAGTGATTCGCCATAACCATTAGACAACATCATATACAGCTTAATATTGTCGCGCTTAAATGGTTGATAATACACATCAAATTTAGCATAACCTTTGTTATCACTGCGGAAATTATTGCGCACTAATAAAGAGGCGGCGGTATTTTTGGCATAGTTATCCCAGCGCAACGTCATGTCACCAAAGCCCATGTATTTTTCAATGTCCGGGTTATCGTCTTCACTGGCTTTTTCTGGAATACGCCACCACGGACGCACGCTAAGCGTATAGGCGTCATTCAATTGCCAAGCACTTTCCAAATAGACGCGGTTCCAACTACGTGAAATGGGTTGCGAGCGACCGTTGGATTCATGCATGATGCCTAAATTGACCATGCGCGGAATCACGCCGTAATGTTTGCCATTGATTTCATCGTTTAAGCCCAAGGACATGATAATTTCTGGTGAGTAATTACTTTCGCGGATAGGCCTAGATTCATCACCATTAAACACTTGCCAGTACGATTGCTGGGTATACGCCGCCCAAATGCGCGAGCTGGTGACCCATGGCAAATCACGAACAATCGGTAGGTTATGCATCAACTCGGTTTTCAGGCTGAGTTGAAATTTGACATCATTATGGTCTAAATTGCGGCTGACGTTATTCGGTCTGGACGCTGTAGCTGCAACATTATTGGTATCGTTGGTGTTAACGACCGCAATGTAATTGAGTCTGTGCGTTTCTAAATCCGAGATATCCCAATCTTCTGTTGAGTTGAGTCGCCATTTACGCTCTAAAAAACTCAACGGCGTGGCCGGTGCTTCTATGCTACGACCAAAAAAGCCTTGCTTAGTTTTGGCCGAAGTTTTGGGTACGATTTCTTTTGCTGTAACTTCTTTAGGCTTACTTTCTTGCGCCGCTACTTCATCAGGCTGCATTTCGGTAGTGGTCGCAGCAGGCGCTGCAACATCGACTGGCACCAGCGTTTGATTGCCGCCCATCGCAGATTGCGGACGCTCGATACGGTCAAAACAGGCTAAGCGTTTGTCTGCATCGACATCGCTAGGATAGCGCTGTTTACATTCAAAAAAAGCCTGTTCAAAACTGAGCACTTCTGCACTATGGACTAAACTGGGTGAGCTTAGCGCAATGAGACCTAAGCAAGCCACTAAGGGTAAATCTTTACGCGGTGTGTGTATGGTCATTACGGTGCCGGATTCATCATGATTAAATGAATCTGTTCTATCTCTGCCAGTATTTCTGGGCTTAATCGTACTTGCCATGCTGCCATATTCTCCTCTAACTGTTGCATATTTGTAGCGCCTATAATGGTGCTGCCGACAAACCAGCGATGGTAAACAAAGCTGAGTGCCAATTGTGTGGGCGTTAACCCATGTTGCCGCGCTAGCGAAGCATACGCTTTACTGGCGGCAAACACACCTGGTTTTTTATAGCGTTGGGCATAACCCAAAAATAAAGTGACGCGCCCTGCCGTGTTTGGATTGTCCACATATTTGCCGGTTAAATGGCCAAACGCCAGTGGTGAATAGGCCAGCAAGCTCACGTTCTCGCGATAAAGAATTTCGCTCATGCCAAATTCCATGCCGCGATTCATCAGGTTGTAACAGTTTTGCACGGTGGCCACGCGTGGCAAATTGTGTTCTTTAGCCAGACGCAAAAACTCCATCAAGCCCCACGGCTGCTCATTGCTTAGGCCGATGGCGCGCACTTTGCCTTCCTGTATCAATTCCGCCAATGTTTCTAATTGATTTTGTATGCTCACCCATGCAATGCGCTGCGCTTCTTTGTCAAACTCCTGCGCTGGGTCAAACTGATACTGGCCAAACATCGGCACATTGCGTTCCGGCCAATGCAACTGATAGACATCAATATAATCGGTTTGTAAACGTTTTAATGAATCGTGAATGGCCGCGCGAATATTGGTTCTATCCAAGCTAGGTGGCCCACCACGTATCCAGTGCATGCCGCGCCTAGGCCCTGCCACTTTGCCACCCAAGATGACTTTATCGCGTGGCTGCTGTTTAAGCCAATGCCCGACGATGGTTTCGGTGCGCGTCACCGTTTCTGCTTTAGGCGGCACTGGGTACATTTCAGCGGTGTCGATAAAGTTGATGCCTTGCGCCATGGCATAATCTAACTGCATATGTGCCTCGGCTTGCGTGTTTTGGTCGCCATAGGTCATGGTACCTAAACACACTTTAGACGCCAACATATTGGTGTTGCCCAGCTTAATATAATCCATTAATGCAGTACCTGTTTTGATGTTGGATGGATGACCACCGCGTTAGCAACAGCAGATGAGGAAGCGCCTATATCCCAAGCTGCGTCTTTGGTGGTGAGTTGCAGCATATTGCAAATCGCCAATACGCTGTCTTGATTCAAATTAAGCGCCACGTTTAAGCCATCTTCACAATGCATTTCCAATAGTGCGCTGGCATGTTCAGGTTTAATCAGCGTTAACTCAGTCACCAAGGATGGCCCTTGCTGCATCACTTCTTGCCGTGGCGTATACGCGGTTTCAAAATCCAAAGCTTGCAGCGTTTCTACTGCTTGCGCTTCCTGTTTAAACGCTAGCACGGCAGCTTCTGGTGATGCGGTTGCTTCTGCTTGCTGCGGTTGTGGTAAATGTGCTTCATTATTGAGTAATAGCCACATGCGCTTAGCCATTCGATGCGTAAGCCAAAGCGCAAGTTCAGTATCATCACTTAAACCCACTCTAAATAGCAGCCTATCTTGTACTTGGTGATAGCCTAAATTGAGCTGTTGGATAGCGATATTGGATTTTTCTGGCTGCGTCATTTATTTTGATCATTCACACTTGAAATCATAAAAAACATCCCAAAATTAGCAATCGAAGTACATGAGTGCTAAAATCGTGTGCTGTAATTTCGTAGATACTAATTTAAAGATACTAATTTTTTAAACTGAATATTTAGTTTAAGCATACACCAAGGAGAAACTTAATGAAAATTCGTCCATTACATGATCGCGTGATTGTAAAACGCTCAGAAGAAGAACGTACAACCGCTTCTGGCATTGTGATTCCAGACAGCGCTACAGAAAAACCGGATCAAGGTATTGTGCAAGCCGTAGGTAACGGCAAACGTGACGACAGCGGCAAAGTAAATGCGCTTGACGTTAAAGTGGGCGACAAAGTGTTATTTGGTAAATACGCTGGCCAAACTGTAAAAGTGGATGGCGAAGAGCTATTGGTCATGCGTGAAGAAGACATCATGGCGATTGTTGAAGCTTAATTTTTACCACAGAGACACAGAGGCACTGAGAAAAGCAGTTTTCTTAAGCCTTATTTCTCTTGTACAAACAATATTTTTATTAAATTAAACAACCACTCAACATAAGCACAAAATTTATATCTACTGAGATTTAAGTTTTTCTCTGTGTCTCTGTGGTGAATGTTTTTAAGGAGTAATTCACATGGCAGCAAAAGACGTAAGATTCGGCGACGAAGTTCGCCAAAAAATGACCAACGGCGTAAACATCTTAGCCAATGCAGTTAAAGTAACTTTAGGCCCTAAAGGCCGCAACGTAGTATTAGAGCGCTCATACGGCGCGCCAACAATCACTAAAGATGGTGTATCGGTTGCTAAAGAAATCGAATTAAAAGACAAATTTGAAAACATGGGCGCACAGATGGTGAAAGAAGTGGCTTCAAAAACTTCTGACATCGCAGGTGACGGTACTACAACTGCAACCGTGTTAGCACAAGCCATTATCCGCGAAGGCATGAAATCAGTAGCCGCTGGCATGAACCCTATGGATTTAAAACGCGGTATCGATAAAGCCGTAGCAGCAGCCATTGCCGATTTAAAATCACAATCTAAACCATGTACCACCAGCAAAGAAATCGCCCAAGTAGGCTCTATCTCAGCAAACTCTGACGAGTCTATCGGCAAAATCATTGCAGACGCGATGGACAAAGTAGGCAAAGAAGGCGTGATTACGGTTGAAGATGGTTCTGGCTTAGAGAGCGAATTAGACGTAGTTGAAGGCATGCAATTCGACCGTGGCTACTTGTCACCATACTTTATCAACAATCAAGAGCGTCAAATTGCCCTGTTAGATAACCCATTTGTGTTATTGCACGACAAAAAAATCTCAAATATCCGTGATTTGCTCCCAACACTTGAGCAAGTGGCTAAAGCGGGTCGTCCATTGTTGATTATTGCAGAAGATATCGACGGCGAAGCGTTAGCGACATTAGTGGTCAACAACATCCGCGGCATCCTGAAAACCACTGCTGTTAAAGCGCCTGGTTTCGGTGACCGTCGTAAAGCCATGTTAGAAGATATCGCTATCTTGACTGGCGGCACTGTGATTGCTGAAGAAGTCGGCCTAAAACTGGAAAATGTGAAACTGGAAGATTTAGGTTCAGCCAAACGCATTGAAGTGGGTAAAGAAAACACCATCATTATTGACGGTGCTGGTCACGAAGCCAACATCAAATCACGCATTGCGCAAATCAAAACCCAAATCGAAGAAGCCACTAGCGACTACGACCGTGAAAAACTGCAAGAGCGTGTGGCTAAATTAGCTGGCGGTGTTGCAGTGATTAAAGTAGGCGCAACAACTGAAATCGAAATGAAAGAGAAAAAAGCCCGCGTAGAAGATGCCTTGCACGCTACACGTGCAGCGGTTGAAGAGGGTATTGTGGCTGGCGGTGGCGTAGCATTGATTCGTGCACGTGCAGCGGTTGCTTTGGTTAAAGGTGACAATCTAGACCAAGAAGCCGGTATTAAAATTGTATTGCGCGCGGTAGAAGAGCCATTACGTCAAATCGTGCAAAATGCAGGTGTTGAGCCTTCAGTGGTAGTGAACAATGTTGCAGCGGGTAAAGGCAACTACGGCTACAACGCAGCCAACGAAACCTATGGCGACATGGTAGAGATGGGCGTGCTTGACCCAACTAAAGTGACCCGTTCTGCATTGCAAAACGCAGCCTCTGTGGCTGGCTTAATGCTGACCACTGATTGTATGGTAGCTGAACTGCCTAAAGAAGACGCACCAGCCATGGGTGGTGGGGATATGGGCGGTATGGGTGGCATGGGCGGTATGATGTAATTCCACTCTTCAATTCATCGTTTATGCGTGGTTGGTTTCATCATTTTTCCCTTGCCGTACTTAACGTACTGTCTGCGTCAAAAATGATTTCACCGTCTAGCCTCACCATCGAATTGAAGCTGGAATGCCCTAAGTAGCATTGAGTAAAAAACCTCGCTTCGGCGAGGTTTTTTTATTTCATACACTAAAGATACACCCTCAACTCTACAACTATTGTTATATCCAAATAAAAGGCATTACTTTGTTCAACATATTTCTTAAGTGGAATTTCATTCCACTTTCATAAGGTTGATTATCGTAGCCTCTGTACCCAATTAAATGAGGGGTCACATTAAAACGTTTAATCACATTTTTAGACGTTAATTGATCAATAAATTGCCTAAACTTTAACTCTGCAGAGGCCTCACGTGTTTCAATCAGCTGCTTATAAATATTGTTTAATGAGGCATGATATGCTGCTTTAGTCCAAGCTATGACGTACTTATCCACCCAATACATCGGGTAATTTCTGCAATTACAATAAATACTAAAATGGGCGGGTGCTTTTTTAATCATGGAAATCAAATTGGTTAATTGATATCGACCAGTCACCTTCCATACAATATCGGTATCCGCCAGTGTACGCATCAACGCAGAATGATCGTGTGCATACTGAACTAGTTTAAACTCCCCATAACCACGACCGTACTCCGCGGGGTAATCCAAACCATCAAAGCTGATCACTTCGACCAGATCCGTCAGTCCATGTTGTTCGACTAAGCTTATTAACGGGCTACAGTCGGTGGCAGAGTTATCCACAAACACTATATTTTTAATGTGATTACTTTGCAAAAGGGAAAGGAAAAATTCAAATGCCAATAAATACTGCTGCATTCTGATAGCAGGATCAACAACAGCTAGATTTTTTGCATTACTTTTGGGCGTTATTGTTGCAGTAATTAACAACAAGTGTTTAGGTTTGTTATACATATATATCGGATTATAAGATATCTTGTTGTTTGTTAATCATAAAAATTAATTAAAATTAATTAACAATAGGAACTTGAGCTTTATTTCTGTAATAGCGCTAAACTATTAAAGCAACTATGCTTTATGGTGAAGCGCATAAGCAAGCTTGCCACACCTTACTAATTTTATCTCATACTTAAAATTTGGCTATACAGGTAAATATTGTGCGGGGTTAGAGATTCTCTTTTTTGCTTATTCAAAATAATTTAATACTTAAATGTAGTACTTGCTTTCTCGAGGCTCTACATTCCCACTTGTTATTTGACGACAACGCACCTTCTTAATAGGATTAAGAATCCTTACGTATACAAAAAAATTATGAAATTTGAATGGGTTACTTTAGAAGGAAATTTTGTACGATTAGAGCCGTTATCTTTAGTACACCGTGAGGGTTTGTGCGCAGCTATTTCTGATGGTGATCTGTGGAATTTAAACGTTACTCTAGTTCCCCATCCTGAAAATATTGATGCGTTTTTTGCGCTAGCAAATCATAACTATGAAGCGGGTGACGGCTTAACTTTTGCTATTATTGATAAAATCAGCCAAAAGATTGCAGGTTCAACGCGCTACATGAAAGCTAATCTTGCCAATACACGGCTTGAAATAGGCTTTACATTTTTAGGCAAATCTTGGCAAAGGACAGCAATAAATACAGAAGCAAAGTATTTACTTTTAAAGCACGCCTTTGAGTGTTTAACGCTTAATCGTGTTGAATTAATCACTGATTATTTGAATACACCATCACGTAATGCAATTTTAAGGTTAGGCGCAAAAGAAGAAGGCATTTTGCGCAGCCACATGGTCACGCCAAATGGCCGGATTAGAGACTCTGTGCTTTATAGTATTGTGAAGCATGAATGGCTTGGTGTTAAGGAACATCTTGAAGCAAAGCTGGGCTAAAGTGCATATTTCTCTCAATCTGCTTTGATACTCGAGGGAATTTCTGTCTTTCACCAGTTGAATCCAAGGAGTTGTGAAGATTAAGTCGAGTCCTAAATTATTACAATTTTATTAATTTAAATTACACTCCATGTCAATAACTACCCAATCCAAACCCGGTCAACTTCACCCATCGTGGCTCGCTGTCATCGGTGATGAACTCGAAAAACCTTATATGCAGGCATTGCGCGATTTTCTGAAACAAGAAAAAGCCGCTGGCAAAGTGATTTACCCGCCTAGCCCCTTGATTTTTAATGCGTTTAATCACACGCCGTTTGAGCAAGTGCGGGTGGTGATTATTGGGCAAGACCCTTATCACGGTCACGAGCATGGAACTCCACAAGCGCATGGCTTGAGTTTTTCTGTGCCTAAAGGCATAGCGCCACCGCCTTCATTACAGAATATTTTTAAAGAAATTTCCGCGGATTTAAATGTCACGATGAGCCGCAATGGTGATTTAACAGCTTGGGCAGACCAAGGGGTGTTATTGCTTAACGCGACCCTGACGGTGGAGCAAGGGAAAGCCGGTGCGCATCAAAATAAAGGTTGGGAGACCTTTACCGATGCAGCGATTAGCGCACTGAATATGCATCGCGAAGGTTTAGTGTTTGTGTTGTGGGGCAGTTATGCGCAGAAAAAAGGCGCATTTATTGATGAGAAAAAGCATTTAGTACTGAAGTCTGTGCATCCATCGCCGCTATCGGCACATCGCGGTTTTTTTTGCAATCATCAGTTTTCTCAGATTAATCAATACTTGGAAGCGCAAGGTCAACAGCCAATTGATTGGCAACTTTAATCAGCTGCATTTGCTTAATTCGCAGCTTGCTAAGCAGGCTGCCGAAAAACAAATACCTTGTCATACTGTTACAATTTGTTTACACTTAAGTAGATAAAAAAAGCCCCGATTAAGGGGAATAAATCGGGGCCAAAATGCCTCATCGTCTAAGGCTTCCGCTCAGGGAGGAAAGAAGCGGAAAGATGTGTAAACCTCAATCCACACATCACGTAAATTCAGACTAGCCTGTGTTGGCTAAGTTCACACTTTCAGTGCTTTTTTGCACCGTTTTCCCTTTTTTTATGCAATGCATACACCAGTAGCCATGCGATAATACCTGTATGGATAGCGAATCATTATTGACAGGCCTGAACAATAAACAGTTAGAGGCGGTCACCCTCCCCCAACAATCTGCGCTGATTTTAGCCGGTGCCGGCAGCGGCAAAACCAAGGTACTCACCACCCGTATTGCATGGTTGATCCAAACCGGCCAAGTGTCGCCCATGGGTTTAATGGCGGTGACGTTTACCAACAAGGCCGCCAAAGAAATGTTGACGCGCTTAACCGCCATGCTGCCGATTAATACGCGCGGCATGTGGGCAGGTACATTTCATGGCTTGTGTAATCGTTTACTGCGCGCACATTATCGCGAGGCCGGCTTACCTAGCACGTTTCAGATTTTAGATACCGCCGATCAGCTTTCAAGCATCAAACGTTTGATGAAACTCATGAACGTCGACGTTGAAAAATACCCGCCCAAACAAGTGCAAGGCTATATCAATAGCTGCAAAGAAGAAGGCCTGCGCGCGCATGCGGTGGACGCTTACGATGCGCATTCGCAAAAGCTGCGCGAGATTTACGAAGAATATGACAAGCAGTGCAATCGCGAAGGCGTGGCTGACTTTGCGGAATTATTGTTGCGTTGTTATGAACTGCTAGAACGCGACACACATATTCGTCAGCATTACCAAAGCCGCTTTCAATATATTTTGGTGGATGAATTTCAAGACACCAATCGGCTGCAATACTTGTGGTTAAAGTTGCTAGCAGGCGTCAATAATTGTTTGTTTGCGGTGGGTGACGACGACCAATCGATTTATGGGTTTAGAGGCGCGCGCGTAGGCAATATGCGTGACTTTGAAAACGACTTTAACGTGCAGAATATTGTCAAGTTGGAAGAAAATTATCGCTCGCACAGTAATATTTTGGATGCCGCCAACGCCATTATTTCACACAACAAACATCGCTTGGGCAAAAACTTGTGGACCACCGCTGGCAAAGGCGAGCCGGTGCGCATTTATGACGCTTATAACGACACCGACGAAGCGCAATTTATTGTCGATGAAGTGATTATGCTGCAAAACGAGGGCTATAGCTTAGGCGAAATGGCGCTGCTGTACCGCAGCAATGCGCAATCGCGCATCTTAGAGCACACCTTATTTTCTGCCAATCTGCCCTACCGCGTCTATGGCGGCTTACGCTTTTTTGAACGCGCAGAAATTAAACATGCCTTGGCCTATATGCGCCTGATTGCCAACGCGCATGACGATACCGCCTTGTTACGCGTCATTAATTTTCCGGCTCGCGGCATCGGTGCGCGCAGCTTAGAACAACTGCAAGAAGCCGCGCGTGCGCAAAATTGCAGCTTATGGCAAGCGGCCATTAATAAAGTCGGCAATGGTACGCTAGGTGCTAAAGGCATAGAGGGTTTTGTTGGGTTAATTCGGGAAATGGTCAATCAAGCGTATGGCATTAGTTTGCCAGAGCTGGCCGAGTTAGCCACGACCATGTCTGGCCTAAAAACTTTCTACGAAAATGACAAAGAAGCCGAAGACCGCATTGCCAACTTAGAAGAGTTGGTAACCGCAGCCGTGGCCTTTAATAATCAGGACTTTGGCAACCACAATAATGTGGAAGAAGATGCCGATTTACTGACGCAGTTTTTAAACCACGCCAGCCTAGAAGCCGGCGAACACCAAGCCGATGTCGGGCGTGAAGCGCTGCAACTGATGACGGTACACGCCGCTAAAGGCTTGGAGTTTAAAGCGGTGTTTATCAGCGGTGTGGAAGAAGGCTTGTTTCCGCATGAGCAAAGCCAAAATGAAAATAATGGCGTGGAAGAAGAACGCCGCCTAATGTATGTGGCGGTCACGCGCGCGCGCCAACGCTTATACCTAAGCCACGCACAAAGCCGCATGTTACATGGGCAAGTGCGTTACGGCATTCCATCACGTTTTCTGGATGAAATTCCTGAAGAGTTACTTAAACGCCTGAACAGCAAACCCAGCCCCAAAGCCTATGCCACCGGTGGCAACTATCAACCAGCGATTTCAGCCAGCAATAATTATCCTTTTAAAATTGGTCAAGGCGTGCGCCATAGCAAATTTGGCGAAGGCGTGGTGGTGAGTTATGAAGGCAATGCCAACAATTTGGTGATTAAAATCAATTTTGGCCGCGAAGGCTTAAAAACGTTGGCGATGGAGTATGCCAAGTTAGAGAAGATTTAGCCAAATAGTCAGGCGGATTATTTAATGTTGCCTGATTATTGTGCTATGTGACTATTTTTCTGGCTGACTATTGTTCTACCGGCGCCGCTCTAAAGATGTCGCGATAACTGACATATTGAAACGCAAACATCAGTGAGGTGGCCACCAGCAAGGTACCGAATACCAACATCGGCATCAGCGCTTGTGCTAAAAACGGCACAATCGCGCCGAGTATGCCTATCACCAGCCCTAGTAACATCATCATCAACATGACGCCAGCAGACAAGATTAACCAAGCCGCACCCATGGCAATGGTGTGCTGTAGCACGCCGGCAATGCTGGATTTAATGGCTTTAATTAAATCATAATTGTTTAAGGCAATCAGCATGGGCGAAAACCAAGTGGCGATAAACAGCGGCAATAGCAATAACAACAGCTTAAACAAAAACGGCAGAAATTTTTCCATAAACACGCTGTATTCAGTTTCGCTCATGGCGGCTTTATTGTTAGAAAAATTCATCAAGCCTTCAATATCCGAATTCAGCAAATAAGTAGCCAAGGTAGCATAGATTAAACATACCAAACCTAATAACATCAACAGCGGGATTTTATCTTTGATTTTTTCAAATACCCCTTGTACGGTATCCAGTTTGCCCATGTCCGCATTGCGGAACAGCATGACCGCAAAGGCAATAAATACCGGCCAAATGAGCACGGTTAGTAGCGCAAAAAAACCTAAGCCAGGGATAGACGGCAACATCATAAAAATACCGACATAGGCAATGGCCAGCAATAGCCAGCGACTGGGCTGGGTTTTAAACAAAGCGATGCTTTCTTTGACCCAGCTAATGCCTGTTTGTGTACGTGATTCTAAAATGGCCATCGCTTTACCTTAATTTAGCCAGCGGCTAGTTGAATTCTGTTGCGTAAAATGGTTTCAAAATGCATGGGGTCTTTGGCATGCGTGAGTTCACCCGCCACCGGAAAGTGAAAATCATACAGGCGCGACAACCAAAAGCGCAATGCAGCGCGGCGCAATAATGCAACCCAGTGCTGATGCTCTAACGGCGCAAACGGGCGTATTGCTTGATAAGCGTTTAAAAAAGCATCTAATTTAGGCGCGTTAAATCGGCCATCTGTGTCTATGCACCATTCATTCACGGCAATGGCTACATCGTAGGCCAACACATCGTGACAGGCATAATAAAAATCGATAAAGCCGCCCAGCGTATCGCCATCAAACAATACATTATCGCGAAACAAATCGCCATGAATGACGCCGTGCGGCAACTGGGTTAAATCTAAGCCGTGTTGATAATCTAGCTCGCTCTTTAGTAATACCTGTTGTTCAGCACTCAGTTTTGGCATCACTTGTTGCGCAGTTAATACCCGCCAGCCTTGGCCGCGCTGATTATGCGATTGCGCATGAAAACTTAGGCCAGCCCTATGCATGTTGGCCAAGGTGCTAGCCACGGCCTGACATTGGGCGAGATTGGGCTGCGCCACGTCTTGGCCGCGCAAGCAGCTCACCATCAGTGCTGGCTTGCCTTTTAAACGTTGCAAAGTCAAACCAGTATTATCCGCAATAGGCGTTGGGCAAGGCACACCATGCGCCGCCAAATGCGCCATTAAGTCAGCAAAATAGGGCAATTCATCAAAGTCATTTTTTTCAAAAATGGTCAGCACATAGCGTGCTTGATCGGTGGTGACGAAGTAATTGGTATTGGTAATACCGGCGGCAATGCCTTTAAGCGATTGCGCTTGGCCAACCGAAAAGTGACGCAACCAATCGCGTACTTCTTCTAAGGTGAGGGGTGTAAACACAGACATAAAATTTTAGTGGCGCATGAATGCGCGTACTACCGATCAACAAAATAAAGCGGGCACTGCCCGCTTAGCCTTTAGAAACGAAATAAAATCCAGTGCGGTACTGACAGTGGTGGATTAGGCCCAATATTGACCCAAGCGCCGTTTGGATCTTCTTTATGCAAAAAGTACGGCTTACCACTTTTGGGTGTCACTTTCATCATATACATCTCGCCATTGATGCGGTATTCCTCAATGGTATCTTCACCCTTTTTACGTATGGTCACTTCGGGCTCGTCTAGTGGCTGACCTTCTATCACTTTGGGCGGTGACGGCACTTCTTCAAGCAGCTCTAATTGCGGGGCTGCTGGCGCAGCCTCTGCTGCGTAAACACTCACTGGTAACACGGCAATTGCCATTAAGCCGAGCTGTAACCAAACCTTAAACTGACGCATGACATACTCCTGAAGAATGAGTTGATTTTAACAAAATAAACGTTAAGGCAGTGCGAAGCCTATAAATATAATTGCGCTTTGCGTTCCGCTGGCGTTAAGTCAAAGCCTCTATTTTCATAATATTTAAAAATAGCCTCCACTACCGCGTCCGGCTCATCAATCAGTTGTATCAAGTCCATATCATCGGCGCCTATCATGCCTTCGGTCACTAACACATCACGCAACCAATCCATCATGCCAGCCCAAAACTTGCTGCCAACCAAAATTATTGGGATTTTGCGTGACTTACCGGTTTGCACCAAGGTCAACGCTTCCATCAGCTCATCCAAGGTGCCAAAGCCGCCCGGCAACACCACATAGGCCGAGGCGTATTTCACAAACATCACCTTGCGCATAAAAAAGTACTTAAAGCTCAAACCTATGTCTTGAAAATCATTGCCGCTTTGCTCAAACGGCAGCTCGATGTTTAAGCCTATGCTGGGCCCCGCACCCGCGTATGCACCACGGTTGGCGGCTTCCATAATGCCGGGGCCGCCGCCAGAAATCACACTAAAACCAGCATCAGACAGCAAGCGTGCGATGTCCTCGGTCAATTTAAAATCGGGGTGATTAGGCTTGGTGCGCGCGCTACCAAATATAGACACAGCAGGGGTAATTTCTTTTAACTTTTCTGTGGCTCCGACAAACTCGGCCATAATCTCAAATGCATGCCAAGATTCATGGCTGGCAGAATCGCCATTGAGTAGTTCCGGTACGACCACCGGAGGAAGTTTTCTTGTCACCATGACGCTAGTTCCTGTTGAATATTGGTGTGATGATAGCTGAAAAAGGCAGATTGGATATGATCTGACATGCAATACCATTTTTAAGTGCAACGTATATGTTTTATTATGTGAGCGATGATGCACGCTTGGCAACCACGTGACACAACAATTTTGGATTTTTGAATGAAAACATTACTACTGGTCGACGGCTCTTCTTATTTATATCGCGCTTTTCACGCCATGCCAGATTTACGCAACAGTGCCAACGAGCCCACCGGCGCTATCCAAGGCGTACTCAATATGCTGCGCCGCTTGCACAAAGATTACCCGTCAGATTACAGCGCTTGCGTGTTTGACGCCAAAGGCAAAACCTTTCGTGATGACATTTATGCAGACTACAAAGCCAATCGCGCCAGCATGCCAGACGACTTACGCGCCCAAATTGAACCGTTATTTGACACCATACGCGCCATGGGATGGCCGCTCATTGTAGAAGAAGGCGTAGAAGCGGACGATGTGATAGGCGCACTTGCCAAGCAAGCCGAACGCGAAGGCATTAAGACCATCATCTCTACCGGCGACAAAGACATTAGCCAATTGGTCAATACGCATATTACTGTGGTCAACACCATGCGCGATGCCTTTAGAAAAACCGACGATGTGCTTGATGTGGCGGGCGTGGAAAACAAATTCGGCATACCGCCCAGCTTAATGATTGATTATCTAGTGCTGGTGGGTGACACCTCTGACAATGTGCCGGGGGTAGAAAAAGTCGGCCCCAAAACCGCGGTAAAATGGCTGAAGCAATACGGCTCACTAGACAATATTGTCGCCAATGCCGACAGCATCTCTGGCGTGGTGGGTGAAAATTTGCGCAAAGCCTTGGATTGGCTGCCGACTGCGCGTGAGCTGATAACCATCCGTTGTGACGTCGGCATACGTGAACATTTTGATGAGTTAATACAACAAGCGCCGGATAAAGCCAAACTGGCCGAATTGTTTGACCGCTTTGAATTTAGAAGCTGGAAACGTGAGCTGGAACACATGCCAGACGCTAAAAACAATACCACAGAGACACAGAGCCACAGAGAATTGGCAAGCACTAAAGTGGCTGAGCATACTGTACCAACGACGGCTGATTTATTTGCAAGTTACGTCAACACAGCACGCAATTACAGCACGATACTTACGCAGTCGGATTTAGACAATTGGCTGCAAAAACTGAAGCTTGCCCCTTTGTTTTGTTTTGATACCGAAACCACCAGCCTAGACCCGATGACTGCGAAATTGGTGGGCATGTCGTTTAGTGTGCAAGCCGGTGCAGCCGCGTATTTACCGCTTACACATGACTATTTTGACGCGCCGGATCAACTGAATTTTGCCGAAACGCTGGCGAAGATTAAACCCATTTTAGAAGACGCCAGCATTAAAAAAGTCGGCCAAAATTTAAAGTATGACAAACACGTACTGGCCAATCATGGCGTGGCATTGAACGGCATTGCGCACGATACGTTGTTGCAATCTTATGTGTTAGAAAGCCACAAGACACACGGCATGGATGACTTAGCCATGCGCCATTTGGGGCTAGAAACCATTAGTTTTGAGCAGGTAGCGGGCAAGGGCGCTAAGCAAGTGAGCTTTAACCAAGTGACTGTAGAAACCGCCGCCGAATATGCCGCGGAAGATGCCGACATTACGCTGCAATTACACCAAACCTTGCAGCCGCATATTGCCGTCGATGCCAAGCTAGATTTTATTTATAGCCAGATTGAAATGCCGTCGATGGAAGTGTTGTACACCATAGAGCGCAACGGCGTGTTGATAGACCGCGACATGCTCAACATTCAAAGTAATGAAATAGGTAGCAAATTGGTGGCGCTAGAAAACCAAGCCTATGAACTGGCAGGCCAACCGTTTAACTTGGGCTCGCCTAAGCAATTGCAAGAAATCTTGTTTGGTAAATTGGGTATTAAGCCGACCAAAAAAACGCCGTCTGGCGCACCTTCAACCGATGAAGATGTGTTGCAAGAACTGGCGCTGGATTATCCGCTGCCTAAAGTGTTATTGGAGTATCGCGGCTTAGCCAAACTTAAATCTACTTACACTGACAAACTGCCGAAAATGATTAACCCGCACACAGGGCGCGTGCATACCAGCTACAACCAAGCGGTGGCGATTACGGGTAGACTGGCAAGCTCAGACCCCAATTTACAGAATATTCCGGTGCGCACTGCCGAAGGCCGCCGTATTCGTGAAGCGTTTATTGCGCCTGCCGGTAGCCATATTGTATCGGCCGATTATTCGCAAATTGAGCTGCGCATCATGGCGCATTTGTCGCAAGATGCTGGCATGCTGGCTGCGTTTGCCAATAACGAAGACATTCACCGCGCTACCGCAGCCGAGGTGTTTGGCGTAGACAAAGCCGCAGTGGACAATGAGCAACGCCGCTATGCCAAAGTGATTAACTTTGGACTGATTTACGGTATGAGCGCGTTTGGTTTGGCGCAAAACCTCAATATTGAGCGCAGTGCAGCACAAAGTTACATTGAGCGCTATTTTGCGCGCTACCCTGGGGTGCGCCAGTATATGCAAGACACACGCGAAGTAGCCAAAGCCAAAGGTTATGTCGAAACTTACTTTGGTCGCCGCTTATGGGTGCCGGAAATTAACAGCCCCAATGTACAAAGAAGAAACGGTGCCGAACGTGCCGCCATTAACGCACCTATGCAAGGCACCGCAGCCGATTTAATCAAACTGGCCATGATAGCGGTGCAAAACTGGTTACTGAGTGAACGCTTACATACAAAATTGATTATGCAGGTGCATGATGAATTGGTATTGGAAGTACCCGATAACGAATTGGAGCTGGTGAAAAATACCTTGCCTCAGCTAATGCAAAATGTCGCCAAACTAGATGTGCCGCTACTGGCCGAAGTAGGCGTCGGCAACAATTGGGAAAGTGCGCATTAACAAGGTTTAACGATTGCAGGCGCCACACTCAGTACAATAGCCTCAAGATAAGCTGTAGGAATAAACACTACATATTATTGAGTGCACATTTGTTATGCTTTATTAAAGGTTAATACACAAGGGAGAATAAAATGAGTTTAGTCTGGTTTATTTTAATTGGTATTTGCGCAGGTTGGTTAGCAGGTCAAATCATGAAGGGCGGCGGTTATGGCTTGGTTGGTGATTTGATTGTAGGTGTGATTGGTGCATTATTAGGCGGCTTTTTGTTTAGTAGTGCAGGCGTATCAGCAGGAGGCGGCATCATTGGCAGCCTGATTGTGGCCACCATTGGTGCCATCGTATTAATCTTTATATTACGACTTATAAAACGATAACGGAGAACAAAATGAAATCAACAGTCTTGATCGGTGCCATATTAATCGCCTTAGGTGTTGCAGGCCTAGTATTTAAAGGGTTTAGCTATAAAAGCCAAGAAACCGTAGTCAAGATTGGTCCGTTAGAAGCTACCGCAGAAGTCACCAAAGACATGCCTATCCCCAGCATTTTGAGTATTATCGCGATAGTAGTCGGTGGTGGTTTGGTCGTGGTAGGTCTTAAAAAATAATATATTAATTAAACAACTGTAGTAAACAACACCCATTGGCTGCGTCATCGACGTGGCCAATGTCATTTTTGGCAACGCATTCTTTAGCTAGCTGCCTAGCCTCGCATTTAAATCACTTCTTGCGTTGTTCAAACACCTTTACCGTTTTTGCAAAATCAAGCATCAATTTCAAAACCATTTCAGTGTAGTGCGCTCATATCAGTCATAATTTAAATTTTGACACTCCACCCCGCACTATGCAAAACTTTGGCGCTTATATCATTGGTGATGAAATCCTTTCTGGCAAACGTAAAGATGCTCACTTAACTAAAGTCATTGAACTCTTATCAGCACGCGGCTTGCAGCTGAGTTGGGCTAGCTATTTAGGCGATATTCCTGCGCAAATTACCCAAGCACTTAAAGCCAGTATGACGCGCGGCGATGTAGTGTTTAGCTTTGGTGGCATAGGCGCTACGCCGGATGACTACACGCGGCAATGTGCTGCAGAAGCCGCAGGGGTGCCTATAGAACGTCATGCTGGTGCGGTGGCAGAATTAGAAGCCAGATTTGGCGATGCGACTTACCCCAAGCGCGTATTGATGGCGGATTTTCCACAAGGTGCAGCACTCATTCCAAATCCAGTCAATCGTGTGGCGGGCTTTAGTTTGCATCAACATTACTTTGTGCCGGGCTTTCCGGAGATGGCGCACCCCATGGTGGAATGGGCGCTAGACACTTATTACCCGCATTTATTTCATCAACACGATTACATCGAAACTTCTATTTTGGTGATGGATGCTGGTGAAAGCCAATTGCTGGATTTAATGCAGCATATTTTGGCGCAACACCCGCACATTAAGTTATTTAGCCTGCCCAAATTAGACGTGCGCCGCACCATAGAACTTGGCCTCAAAGGCGCTGCGCAACCAGTCGCTATTGCCATGAGTGAACTGCAAACAGCCATCACCAAGCTAGGCTTTCCGTGGACGGCGCTGTAACTGCGTTTTTGTCCGAAGCTACTAACATGCGTTATTTGCACTGATTTTAAATATGCTTTTTAATAAAAATGACTCAATGCTGACTGCTTAATATGCAATGCCGACCACACTGCGGCGCGTGCTGCATCGCTCCGTCCATTCACAGCGCTATCCACGGCATGCCAAACGGCAAACCCGCAGGCGTACGGTGCATACAACTCAACAATGAAAACCAATGCAACATTTTTGGCCTGCCCGAGCGCCCTGCTTTTTGTGGCAGCTTACAACCCAGTGTTGAAATGTGCGGCGATGAAGGTTTGGGGCAAACGCGCGAATATGCGATTGCGTGGCTCAACCAGTTAGAGATGTTGACCAAACCTTAGATGCTTTAGCGCGAAATGGCGCCATGATGATTACTTAATTGATTAGATAATCTTTAATGGTTACCGATAGCCTTACGTGCGGCGGATTTCGCAAACTAATCTGCCTACGCAAGCTAAGACATGACGCATGTCGGGGGTAGCCCGACAGCTAGTTACTTTCTTTTGTGTGTGCAAAAGAAAGTAATCAAAGACAACGAAGTTGCAGAGCAGGCTAACCTTTAGGTTATGCCGGAACTAAAACGGTACCCCGACATCACGGCCTAAAGGCTACCTTGCGTTGCTCAACAAAATAAGCGGCTTTAACTTTTCAATATTTCTTGGTCAACCTAGTAGCTTGCAAACAACACAAGTCCCTACGAGATTCAAACAGGTGCTCGCCTTCATCTTATTTTGTCTGCGCTATTGGTTTCGGCCGCTACGCTTAACCTAAAGGTTAGCCTACACCGCAACAGACTGCTGTGCAGTCTTAGTTGTCAGCGTTATGTAAGGGGAGAAAACCAACGCTGAGTAACCTATCATCGCCGTCATTCCCGCGTAGGCGGGAATCCAGTTTAAAGTGAATCTAAAAGCTAAAACCCTTTGAATTACGTGGTTGGCAACTTAACAGTTGCTCCCGTCGGAATGACGCAGTTTGGGGGTTGGTAGTTAAAATAATCAAGTTACGCGCTCAACTGGTGTCGACTTTCAAACCCCTTTGCCGCGTCGAGCATGTGAGGCCATTGCGGACAAGAGGCACGCACTGTTCGAGTGCCAGACCTTGCGATTGCAGTGCATCGCTAGGTTGGTCGAGTTGCGCAAGCCTCCCGTAATGGCTGAAACACGCGAAGGAAATAAGCGGCAGGGGGTGTCGTGTTCTTTGGATACTTTCTTATGGACAAGCATAAGAAAGTAACTCGCCTAAAGGCGAAAGAGGATATTACATTCGGCGTACTGCAAGCGAGTACGCCCTACGATATCTTTGTCGTATGATTAACGTTAATTCTAAATATTTGAAAGATATTGTTAAATTATGAATCCCTACTTGAGTGAGTTTGACATTAATAAAAATATTGAAGAACAAATTTTAGATTACAAAAGACATATTAGGTATTATCAAAAATCGCTAAATGACGAGGGGATATGGCTATTCTTGGCTACATTAGGCTGTTGGGGTGTGCCAGATAGTCAGATGCAAAAAGTGGCATTTATCATCACAATTGTTATTTTTTTCTATAGGTTTTACCTACAAATAGAAGATAAAAGAACATTTAAACAAATTGCTAACGATATTGAAGATGATGTGAAATCAAGTACCTTATTAGAGGACATAAAAAAAGCGCGACTTTATGATTTAAGCAAAATTAAGAGTAAAGAGCTTTCCTTAATTAACACTATAAAAACTATGTCAATTTTTATAGTCTGTTTTTTCTTTGCATTTATATCTATGGGAATTTCAAAAAGTATTTAGCTTGCGTATTGTGTGCAAAAGATTTGTGCCACCCCACACCATCACAATTAACCGCCTTAACATTGGCGGTTAATCACATCTCAGCTCTATTTAACTGCAACAGGTGCTGGCTGTTGCCAACCACCACCCAGCGCTTTAAATAAATCCACCGAGGCTGTGAGTACGTTTTGACGGCTCAGCACAAAGCTTTGCGTGGCTTCGTAATAGCTGCGCTGTGCATCCAGCACTTCTAAATAGGCCGAGTAACCTGCTTTGTAGCGGTTTTGCGAGACATCGAGGAGTTTTTTTGCGGTGTCTTGTTTAGCAAGTGCCAGCGTTTCTACTTCTTTGTATTGACGCACATTCACCAGCGCATCGTTGACTTCTTTAAACGCCGTTTGCACCGAACCTTGATAATTGGCCAGGGCTTGTTTTTGTTTGGCGGTAGCCTGATCTACCCTAGCATCTAACTTGCCTGAGTTAAAAATAGGTAAATACAAATCCACGCCCAATGACCATACGCGCGCTGCCGATTTCAACAAATCGCCTAGCTCTACACTCTCACCACCCAAAACACCAGTGAGGCTAATGCTGGGATAAAGTGCGGCTTTGGCCAGCCCAATATTGGCATTGGCCGCCACCAAGGCTTGCTCCGATTGCCGCACATCTGGGCGCGCTTCCATTAAGCCAGAGGGTAAACCCGCTGGTGGTGCTGGCGGAATAGGCAAAGCCAGCAACTCGGCTTCTGCCACGGTGGAACTCAGTTGACCGGTCAACACCGCTAGCTGGTGCTCACCTAAGGCTCTTAAGCGCAGTAATTCTACGCGTTGGGTTTTCAAATTGGTGAGCGCTAATTCGGCTTGATGCACGTCAATGATAGATACCACGCCACCTGCCAGACGGCGTTGGGTTAAGGCTAAACTTTCTTCGCTAATCTTTTGGTTATCCTGATTTACTTTTAATTGTGAATCAATGCTACGGATGACAAAATAATTGTTCGCCACCAAACTGGAAAGTGACCACATCACGGTGTCTTTAGCAAACTGCGTCGCCAGAAAATTGGCACGCGCCGCTTCTTTGGCACGGCGTAACTTGCCCCAAAAATCGAGCTCTACTGACGAGTTCAAGCCAAATTTAAACGTATTGCGCGGGTTAACGCCAAATACTGGGAATATACCCGCTTCGGTGACTTGGTTACGTACCGCAGAGGTGGTCAAATCTACGCTAGGCAATAGCGCAGCGCCCACTTCACGCATGGCGGCATCCGCTTCTTCTATCCGCGCTACGGCCAAAGCAATGTCGGTATTATTAAGCTGTGCTTGTTCTACCAAAGCGTTCAGTTGCGCGTCTTGGTACAGCGTCCACCACGCATTAGTTGTTTGCACCGCGCTGCTGTCACTGGCAAGGCGATACTGCTCGGGCAAGCTGATGTCTTTAGCTTCTGGGCGCTGATAGTTAGGCCCTAGCATGGTACAACTAGCTAACATACTGAGCGATAAGCCCAACATTAAGGCTTTCAGCATAGGTTTAATGGTGTATGACGCTTGCATACGGTTTCCTTTTTGATCAGAGATCACGTTTGTATTAAAGGTCACTTGTTTAAAGATCACTGTGGTGTCTCACAATATTTTTATTACTTAACCAAGTGAAGAACATAGGGATGAAAATCGTCGCGACAAAGGTCGCCATTAACATACCGCCCAACACGCCCGTACCCATGGATTGTCTAGCCGCAGCGCCTGCGCCAGTGGCAAACACCAGTGGCACAATACCCAGAATAAACGCCATCGAGGTCATCACAATCGGTCTGAAGCGTAAGCGCGCAGCTTCTAACGCGGCTTGCGCTACTGGCATGCCCTCTTCCATTTTTTGGCTGGCAAATTCCACAATTAGAATGGCGTTTTTAGCGGCCAAGCCTATCAGCGTAATTAAACCAATTTGGAAGTAAATGTCGTTATTCATGCCACGCAACAATACCGCCATTAAGGCACCAGTTAAGGCAAACGGTACGGCCATAATCACGGCCAACGGTAAGGCCCAAGTTTCAAACTGCGCTGCCAAAATCAGAAACACCATAATAATGGCAAAGCCGAAGGCAAACATGGCTGCGTTACCCGTGCGATTCTCTTGGTAAGCTTGACCCGTCCACGCAATTTGGTAACCGTCTGGCATGGTGTCGTTGGCAATACGTTCCACCGTTTTAATAGCGTCGCCCGAGCTAATGCCAGCAGCACCTGCACCAAACACTTTGGCAGATAACAAGCCGTTGTAGCGCTCTAATTGCTCGGCACCAATAATATTGCTGACTTTACTTAAAGCCGACAATGGAATCATATTGCCATTTGGGCTGGCGGCCGTGGGTTGGCTACGCACATACACTTTACCCAAATCCTCTGGCTTCATCCTAAACTCAGGCTCTGCTTGCAATTGCACGCGATAAGTACGACCGTTACGGTTAAAGTCATTGACGTAAAACGAACCCATGGTGCTTTGCAGCGTGGTATAAATGTCCGCAATTTTCACGTTTTGTGAGATGGCTTTGGCTTCATCCACCTCTATAAACAATTGCGGTACATCTGGCCTAAAAAAGCTGTTAATGCCCGTTAAAGTTGGTTCTGCGCGCATGGCGTCCATAAAGTTATTCATCACCGCCGCTAACTTAATCGGATCAGTTTCGCGCTGGCTTTGTACATACACCTCAAAACCACCGGCCGAACCCAAACCACGAATCGCCGGTGGATTGACAGCAAATCCCATGCCATCGGGTTGGCTCATGCCTATGCCAAACAACTTGCCGACGATATCTTGTGCCGAGGTGTCGCGCTCATTCCAATCTTTTAAACGCACAAACATGGTGGCCGAATTGGTTTTATTGGCACCAGACAACAACTCAAAGCCATTCACGGCAAACTCATTCGCCACCGCTGGGTCTTTGGCAATCTCAGCACGAATAGCTTCTGTGGTTTTAGTGGTACGGCTCAACGTCGCGCCGTCTGGCATCACCACCACCGTTACCACATAGCCTTGGTCTTCGGCAGGCACAAAACCACCGGGCACGGCGCGGAATAACAACACCATGGCGATAATAATGCCACCAAACACCACAGTGCCGATGATGCGATGGTGCAAGGTTAAATCCACCACCTTGGTGTAAAAGTGAGTAAAGCCGCCAAAGCCTTGGTTAAATTTTCTAAAAAAGGCATTTTCACCATGCGATTTTTTCAAAATCATGGCGCACAAGGCGGGCGTGAGCGTTAAGGCGACCACACCAGAAATCACCACCGCAATCGCCACCGTGACCGCAAACTGACGATACAACTCTCCGGCAATGCCGCCCTGGAACGCCACTGGCACAAACACGGCGCACAACACCAATACAATGGCCACCACCGCAGCTGACACTTGATGGATGGATTTAATGGCAGCCGGCAATGGGTCTAGGCCTTCCTCCGTCATCAGCCGCTCAGTATTTTCCAGCACTACAATGGCGTCATCCACCACAATACCAATGGCTAAAATCATGGCAAATAGCGTCAGCAAGTTAATGGAGAAGCCAAACATATACAGGCCGGCAAAGGTACCGATCAATGAAATAGGTACGGCAATAATCGGGATCAGTGTGGCGCGCCAGCTTTGTAAGAACAAATACACCACCAACACCACTAAAATTAAAGCTTCGCCAAAGGTTTTGAATACTTCCTCTATGGTCGCTTTTACAAAGTCGCTGGTGTCATATGGAATGGTGGTTTCCATGCCTTTTGGAAAGCGCTTTTGTAGCTCGGCCAATTTAGCTTTAATACCTTTTGCAGTGTCTAATGCATTGGCACCGTTTTGCAAGAAGATAGGGATGGCCACACCGGGCTTGCCATCCAAGGCTGAGGTCACGTTATAGCTTTGTGCACCTAATTCTATGCGCGCCACATCTTTTAAATACAACACGCCTTTAGGGCCATTGGCACGCACAATAATATTGCCAAACTGTGCTGGGTCCACCAAACGGCCTTTGGCGGTGACGGTATACACCAATTGCTGGCTGGCTGGCGCAGGGTCTTGGCCAATTTTACCGGCTGCATATTGGTTGTTTTGCGCATTAATCGCGGCCGCAATGTCGCTGGTGCTAACGCCTAATTGCGCCATACGGTCTGGACGCAACCAAATACGCATGGCGTAATCTTGCCCGCCAAAGATGGTGGAGTCACCCACGCCTTTGACGCGTTTAAACTCATCCAACACATTCAGCGTGGCATAGTTGCTTAAAAACAAGCGGTTATGTTTCGGGTCTTTTGAGGTCAACATCACCACCAACAAAATATCGTTGGATTTTTTCTGCACCACTAAACCATTCCTACGCACTTCATCTGGCAAACGTGGCGTCGCAATATTGACGCGGTTACTGACGTTAAACGTCGCTTGGTCTGGGTCAGTGCCAACATCAAAAGTGGCGGTAATCACCAAAGTGCCGCTAGAGTCTGCACTGGAGTTAAAGTACAGCAAATCATCTACACCGCTCAGTTGTTCTTCAATAGGTGCTGCTACCGTTTTTGACAAAGTCTCGGCACTGGCACCTGGGTATGTAGCAGTAATGGTCACAGTGGGCGGTGCAATTTGCGGATATTGCGCAATCGGCAATTGCAGCGACGCCGCCAAGCCTGCCAACACAATAATGATAGACAGCACCGAGGCAAAAATAGGCCTGGTAATAAAAAACTTAGTCATGGGTCGTTACCTTATGCTGGTTTATTGGCAGGTGTATTAGCAGGCATGGCAGGCGCTTCACCCAAAGGGTGTGGATTCACCGCAGCACCAGGACGTACTTTGATTAAATTATCGGCAATCACGCGGTCGCCTGCTTTTAAGCCACTTAATATCACCCAGTTTTTACCTTCCCAGCCGCCCTCTTGTATAGGTCGCACATTAGCCACTACTTTGCCAGAGGCATCCGGCTCAGCAACATAGACAAATTTTCCTTGGTCATTGGTCAGTACCGCGGTTTGTGGAATCACAAACACGCCATCACGTGAGCCAGTAGTGACACGTGCGCGCACAAATTGGCCGGGTAACAAGCTGCGGTCAGCGTTTTGAAATACCGCGCGCAGTTGCTGTGTGCCTAGCGCCGGGTCTATCTCACTGGCAGAAAAGTTTAATTTTCCCGCCTCTGGATGTTCGCTACCATCGGCTCTAATTAGCGCAATATTCTTCACATTTTGATTAGTCAGTTGACCGCCCAAGCCTGCTAATTCAGACTCAGACAAACTGAAGCGCACCCAGATAGGCGACAATTGCACTATCGTAGTGAGTAAGCTGCTATTGGCTGATACCAACGCACCTTCGGAAAACTGAAAGCGCCCGGCCACGCCGCTAGTGGGCGCTTTGACGGTGGTGTAGGATAAGTTTAACTGCGCCTCGCGCAATAAGGCCTCATATTGCAATAAGCTGGCACTGGCAACGGCATTATCCGATACCGCATTATCATATTCGCGCTGACTAATAGACTGCGAAGCCAACAAGCCTTTTAAGCGCTCGGCCTCACGTTGTGTTTGCACTATCTTGGCTTTTTGTTGTGCCAATTGTGCTTGCGCTTGCTCAACGGCAATTTGAAAAGGCACGGGGTCAATTAAAAACATGGTTTGGCCTTGTTTAATCGGCTCACCCTCCTGAAACATTTTTTTCAGCAATATGCCGCCGACACGTGGCCGCACTTCCACTTCTTTAGCACCCTCGGTTTGTGCAACGGCCTCCATTTGTATAGGCACAGAGGTCTCAGTCACTTCAACCACACCCACCGGCATGGCGGGCATAGATTGTGTCGCTTGCGCGTCTGGCGCTTGTTGACCACATGCAGAAATGACAGTACTTAACATCAGAATAAGTAGTGTTGTTGAATGTTTGCTAAATGAATATGCCATAGCTGCCTCTATTGTGAATGCGGTTTGAATTAGTGAGTGTACGAATGATTAAAGCAATTATTTCTTGCATACATACATGCATGGATGTATATTACATACAAACACGCATGTATGTAAACAATTTTTATTAAAAATTAAATTTTAAAGTGAAATTGCAGAAGTTAAATTATGGTCCGTAAAACAAAAGAAGATGCAGAATTGACGCGCCAACGCATTATCAATGCTGCGCGTGAAGTTTTTTTGACAAAAGGCGTGAGTCGCACCAGCCTAGAGCAAATAGCACGCCACGCCAACGTGACGCGCGGCGCGGTGTATTGGCATTTCACTAATAAAAGTGAGTTATTTCATGCCATGCGTGAGCAAGTGTTTTTGCCATTAATCGACCGCATGGATGACACCTTACTAGCGAACATTGATGAAGAAAATAATCCAGCGGCTGATCCGCTCACGCGCATCGAAAACTTTCTACAAGGTACGGTACAAGTACTGAATGATCACCAAGAAACCCGTCAGACTTATGAAATCATGATGTCCAAATGTGAATATGTCGATGAATTTGCTACCGTGCTGCAACAAATCCTCAACAATTGCTCTGGCGTAGTAGAAAAGTTTGAACAAGTCTATGCCAAAGCCCACAGCAAGGGCTTAGTCAGTGTGCGTCATAGCCCAGCCGAACTGGCCATGGACACGCATTTATTT